>DAHXOM010000150.1 GCA_027364825.1 bacterium
CATTCAAAATGCCGTAGCTTTGAGCGGGTCATCATCGGGGGCAGCAGCCGCAGCCTCGGCAACGGATATTCATAATACAACGGCAGAGGTGTTTGCAGCAGGACAGGGCTTTACGCTTGTCGGTGCAGGAGCTTATGCTGCTACCGTGCAGAGCTCACCGCATACAACCGGTGCACTGTCTTCCACAAATGGTAAAGATCTGTGCGTAACGTGCCACATGTATAACCCGTCGTACTTTACGGTTACGACAGGCAACCATAGCTTTGCCATGTCGGACGGTCTTGTTGATGACACAGAGTCTTGTGCCCAGTGTCATATCGTGGGAGTGCCAACAGGAACCGGGTATGGAAATATAGTTACGGGATTTGATACGTGGGTTGAGCCTTTGCTTGCAGCGAATGTTCCGATCTGGGACGGCTCAACAGCACCTGCAGGCCAGGAAGGCGTGCAGGACCGCGTGCAGGGCCTTTTGAGTGTGCTCGCATGTGCTATTACGACAACCAGTACACCCTCAACTCCTGGTACCTGTACGGCAAATACTGTTGATATCAATGGTAACCCTGTAGTTTGGACGGTTTCAATACCCACCGCAAGAGGAACCGCTAATATTACGTCTCCATTAAACGGTACTGCCGGATTCACCTTTACAAATACCTTTACCCAGCAAGAGGTTGATGCCGTGTACAACTACAACGTTGTTGCAAATGAAGGCAGCATGGGTATACACAATACGAAATTTGACGTGGAACTGCTCCAGAAGGCGTTTTTAGACCTTACCGGCGGTAACATCCCCGGTGCAACACTGTATTAAAGAATAAACCTTAATAAACATTTCAAAGGGTCTCCCGCCTCTGGTGGGAGACCCTTTTTTAGTCCGTTAAAACAACTTTATACCGTGTCCTTGACTGAAATACCCATACCTCGTAAACTTGTATACAAAGAAATGTATGCAGGGATTTGAGACAGAAAAGAGGCAGTATGAATAAAGACAGGATCGTAATAGTAGGCGGCGGAGCTTGTGGGGCAAAGGTGGCAGCACGGGCAAGAAGGAATGCTGCGGATACAGAGATAATAATGATAGAGAAAGGCCCTTATGTATCCTATGCAGGCTGCGGAATGCCGTACTACATAGCAGGTGCAGTCGAACATTCGTCAGACCTCATGAGCATGTTGTGGGGAACCGTTAGGGATGAAAAGTATTTTAAGGAGTCAAAGGATGTAACTGTTTATACAAATACTGTCGTGGAATCCATAGCTCCATCCTCTAAAACTATAAAAATCATGGCTGCATCCGGCAACAGCAAAACTATAGACTATACAAAACTTGTTCTTGCGACAGGTGCAAAAGCGAAAATTCCACCGGTTAAAGGTATTCATTTAAAAAACGTTTTTGTTTTGAGGAGCCTTGAACAGGCAGAGGAGATAAGAAAGGCTGTAGAATCGGAAGGCATGGAGAAGGCCGTGCTGGTTGGAGCCGGCAGGGTGGGGCTTGAGCTTGCCGATGCGTTGAATGCTCAGGGACTGGATATAACAATAGTAGAGATGGCAGAGCAAGTACTTCCTGACGTGCTTGACAGGGACATGTCGCAATATCCTATCAATACTATCCATTCTGAGAAGATTGCTTTGTTCATGCAGGAATCTGTTGTAGAACTTGCCGGTGATGGAAGTGGTAAGGTAAAGAAGGTCATAACAAACAAAAGGGAGCTGAATGCGGATATTGTTATTTTCGCAGTGGGTATAAAGCCTGACGTTGATCTTGCCCGATCCGCAGATGTAAAGATTGGCAAAACAGGTGCAATAGAAGTTGACGAATATATGCAGACAAATATACCGGACATCTATGCAGGCGGTGATTGTGTTGAATCTGAAAATATTGTTACCGGTGAAAAGATCTCTATGCCGCTTGGTTCTGTTGCGAACAAGCACGGCCGTGTTGTAGCAAACAATATAACAGGGATAAAAGACACATTCCGCGGGGTAGTCGGTTCCTGTATTTTAATGAGTCTCGGATTGAAGATCGGTAAAACCGGTCTGACCGAAAAACAGGCAAAAAGATTTGGCTATCAAACAGAAACGTGTCTTTCTGTAACCAGAGATACCTCGCATTTTCTTGCCGGCAGCAAGAACATCGTTATCAAATTAATAACATCCGTATCTGATAGAAAGCTTCTTGGAGCACAGATTGCAGGAACGGGAGATATCGCGAAAAGGCTTGATGTCGCGGCTACAGCGTTATCTTTTAAAGCCAAGATTGATGATGTTGCATCACTGGATCTCTGTTATGCTCCTCCCTTTGCAGGAGCCATGGACAGTATTATCCATACTGCAAATATTATGCGTAATAAACTGGCAGGCTCGGTCAAAACCATTAAACCGCTTGAAGTAAGGCAAAAGCTTAACACCAAAGAAGATTTTATATTGCTAGATTTACGCACAAAAGAGGAAATAACAGAAGGCAGGGGTATTGATGATGCAAGAATGATGAGTGTCCCATTGGAAAACCTGCGCACTCGTATTGACGAATTGCCCCGGGACAAAGAGATTATATGTACGTGTCAGTACGGTACGCGCGCATATGAAGCATATACCATATTGAAAAGTAAAGGTTTCAGACA
>DAHXOM010000160.1 GCA_027364825.1 bacterium
GCATTGCCGGTATTTGACCGCTTTTTCAATGCCCCCCGCCTGACGGCGGGGGGCTTCTTTAGAACCATCCCATGGTTGAGCGAACAAACGAACTTCCTTATTGCACTTTTAGATTTAATGAATAAAGTCATTCCTTTTTTGGTAAACTGAGTATATAAAGATCTTATGGAGCACGCACAGATCCTTTTTTTAAACCAGAAAGATATCAAGTCGATTATAACACCCCGGGACGCGTTTGATGCCGTTGAGTATGCATTCAGGATGCATGCCCGGAGAAAGGTGCAAATGCCCGCAAAGATCTATCTGGATTATACCCGATACAGGGGCGACCTCAGGGCAATGCCCGCGTACATCGTGCCGCTGGGGGCATCCGGTGTTAAGATCGTCAATTCACATGCAAACAATTATCGGTTCGGACTGCCGAGTGTCATGGCGATCTTCATACTCATCGATCCCGGGACCGGCAGGCCTGTCTCCATCATGGATGCAACGTACTTTACGGATATGAGAACAGGTGCGGCCGGTGCTGTCGCTGCAAAGTACCTGTCGAATATGAATGCCTCTGTGCTCGGTCTTGTCGGTGCAGGCAGGCAGGCGGCGGCACAGCTTGTAGCCATTGCAAGGGTACGGAAGATCAAGCTGGTTAAGGTATGTGCAAAGACAGCGCAAGAAGCGCAGACCTTTGCAGACCGCATGGAAAAGATCACCGGTATACCCGTGCGGCCGTGCAGTATCCGTGACGTATGCGATGCGGACATCATCTCGACGACAACGCCGTCGAGGAAGCCCGTTGTAAAGGATGCATGGATAAAGCCCGGGACACACATCAACGCGATCGGTGCCGATGCACCGGGCAAGCAGGAGCTTGAGACCGGTATACTCCGGCGGGCGAGGGTCTTTGTTGACGACTTCAATCAGGCTGCACATTCGGGAGAGGTGAACGTGGGCATGAGCACCTCACGGATAACCAGGAAGGACATCCGGGGCGAGTTGGGAGAGGTGTTGATCGGCAAAAAGAAGGGCAGGACATCCGATAAAGATATAACCGTCTTTGATTCCACCGGTCTCGCTGTGCAGGATGTTTCCATTGCATTCAGAATCTACACCAGGGCGATCAAGATGCACAAAGGCAAAAAGATTATTCTATTCTAAGGCCAGTAAATTTACAGCGGCCGTAAGATTCTATTTTACCTTTTTTCCGGCAAAGGCATTGTAGAATAATGCGATAAACCAGCCGGCAACATATCCATCAACAAACCCGTAGATAAGACCAAGGAACGAACCTACAAATGTTATGGAGTATCCCCAGTAAATCTGATTGAGCTTTATCACGGTTTCTCCGCCATGATGGATCAAAACCAGGTACACAGTCAGGAGAAACAAAGCGAGCCCACCAACGAGACCGCAAGCAAGACCAAAAGCATTTTTATTCAGCATATTATTTTCCCTCCTGATGCCTTTGTATCATGTTTCAAGCCCGTGTCAAACCGGTAGCCGGAAATATCCGGAGAACGAACTTCAGCATGAAATCAGATTATAGAGTTATAATGAATGAGCTGACTAAAGGATAGGCCTGTATTTGTCCAATACCGTGAGATGCTTAGATGCTTCTTCTTACAAAAGAAAGAGAAAGGGTCCGCCCTTGGAATATTCCTGAATTGCTACTTGATTGTGCAGGATCCGAATCCGTCCCACTCACTCACGGGCTTTTCTGAGGTGACGACGAACTGGGCGTTTTTCCGGTGGGAGATGGTGACCCTGCCCACATTCTCATAGGTGTCCTTGCTCAGAACGAACGTCAGGTTTTCGACCTTCTCGATCAGATCCGATTCCCTGACTTCGTCGACGCGTAGACCCAGAGATGCATCACAGCAACCGGTAGATATAAGTTCGATACGGATAACGCCGTTCCTGTTCTGTCCTGTCAGCTCTTCAGCGATTGCCTCGCATACTCCGGGATCTGTCATTACCAATGGCGTTTGTTCTTTTTCAGAGGTCTTCTTGTCTGTCATAAGCTCCTTTCCTGCAATCGACTCATGTATATGGTCAACACGCGTGACATACATAGTCTTGCCTCAACTTATACCTTTATCCGAAGAGATCGTCAATACGTTGCAGGAGAGCCCCGGAGGGTAAGGATTTCTTCAGCAAACAACATGTAAAAAGTAATACCAGGGTAATACGGGAAGATGTGGCAATCCGATAACGTTTATATCTGCTTGAGAAACAATATGGGCTGTGCAGGGATCGAACCTGCGACCCGCTGATTAAGAGTTATAAAAAGTATAAAAACATAAGGTTCTGATTTATAAGGCTGGGTGTCTACAAACCTGCATGAATAAAGAATTTGAGCTATTCTATAGGTTAGGATACTTTAGCCTTGATTAACTAAAATTAAGCAACAAAGAGCCATAGAACAGCCATAAAAACAGCCATAGCGTTATACCTATTAAAGCTAACAGAATTTTTCCGAATATTCGGAAAATGCCCCCCGTTCCATATATTTTAACGCCAGCACGTTCTTTTGATATGCGTTTAAATTCCGATGTCTTTGATGACCTTGCAGGTATCCTATTAAGCAGATA
>DAHXOM010000163.1 GCA_027364825.1 bacterium
GCGGTGCGGGTTTACCGGTATTTACCAGTATACCCGGAGAGAACCTGAACGGGGTATACTCGGCAAATGAATACCTTACCAGGACAAACTTGATGAAATCCTACCTATTCCCCGAATACGACACCCCCATAGCAAAGGCAAAGAATGTAGCTGTTTTTGGCGGGGGTAATACTGCAATGGATGCCGTAAGGACGGCAAAACGGTTTGGCACGGAACATGCATACTTAATTTACAGAAGATCATGGGATGAAATGCCGGCAAGGCTTGAAGAACGGCACCATGCAAAAGAGGAAGGTATTGAATTTATGTTTTTAACGGCACCGACAAAGTTTATAGAAGATGAAAACGGCTGGGTCAAGGGCGTTGAATGCATCAAAATGGAGCTCGGTGAGCCTGATGCTTCGGGAAGAAGAAGACCCATGCCGGTAAAAGGCTCCGAGTTTATCGTGGATGTGGAGCTTGCAGTCATCGCTGTGGGCAACGGTTCAAACCCCTTAATACCTCTTACAACACCCGATATACAGACCAATAAATGGGGAAATATCATCGTGAAGGAAAAGACCACGGGAACTACAAAAACAGGCGTTTTTGCCGGCGGAGACATTGTCAGGGGCGGCGCCACCGTAATCCTTGCAATGGGAGACGGCAAGCAGGCGGCAAAAGAAATAGATGCGTATTTAAATTCCAAATAAAGGGGGTGAACGAGATGAGATTAACAAGAGTTTTTACAGTATTGGCAACAATGGGTTTAATAGCGACCATGGCATACACGGCAAAGGCAGCACCGACATATGTCGGTATCAACCAGTGTAAGATGTGCCATATGAAGCAGTACAATGTGTGGAAGGATACGGCTCATGCAAAGGCATTTGATGTGCTCAAACCGGCGGACCAGGCAAAACCGGAATGTATCAAGTGTCACATTACAGGAGACAATAAGGAACTCAAGGGTGTACAGTGTGAAGCGTGTCATGGAGCAGGGAGCGAGTACAAATCATTTGCCGTAATGAAGAATGTCAAAGAGGCGGAGGCAAAAGGTCTGAATCCAAAGCCTGTTACCGTATGCGTAAAGTGTCATAACAAGAATAGTCCAAACTTTAAAGGTTTTGATTTCAACACAGCATGGCCTAAGATTAAACACGGACTATAATAGTTACAGAGCGCTGAGAATAATCTGATTTTATGCGGGGATTCTGTCAACAGAATCCCCGCAATTTTTTATTCGTCTGCAATATCCCAGACAGTACCGGCGGCAGAGTCCATGATGGATATGCCGCGGCTGAGCAGCTCTGCGCGTACGCTGTCGGCTTCTTTGAATTTTTTTTCTTTCCTCAGGGATGCTCTCGCTGTAATTTTTTGTTCTATCTCGCCTGCTGTTATACCCAGGCCGATCAATCTCTTGTCTTTCCTCGACATCAGAAACGCCTGGGGATCGCTGTTGAACACACCGAGTATACCTGCTACAGATTTCATGAAGCTATCAAGCCTTTTTATGGCTTCTTGTTCCCGAGAGGTTGTAGAATTCCTTAAATACGTGTTGATGAGGCGCATCGCATCAAAAAGATTGGACAGTGCTCCGGCTGTGTTAAAATCATCATCCATCGCATCATAAAAACCTTTTTCGAATGTGGATATCTTTTCTTTAAACCCATTCATTTTGTCTGACGACAGTGCGGGTTTTCCCGGTGCCGGAAGGTTTTGTACAAGCCTGAGGCTCGCATATCCCCTGTAAAGTGCCTTCTCTGCTTCCTTCAGTGATTGATCCGAGAAATCGATCGGGTTCCTGTAGTGATGCATAAGGACAAATAAACGTAGAGCCTGGGGCTCATACCTGTCCAGGATCTCCCTGATCGTAAAAAAATTTCCGAGAGATTTCGACATCTTCTCCCGGTTTATCTGCACAAAACCGTTATGAATCCAGTAGTTAACAAACGGGACTCTGGTCAGGCCCTCGGTCTGGGCTATTTCATTTTCATGGTGCGG
>DAHXOM010000170.1 GCA_027364825.1 bacterium
TCATTGATATATATAAGTCCATACATTTAAGAAATTCAAAACTCACGAGTAGATACATAACAGAGATTACTTCGTCGTGGCGATTTAACGCCATTTCCCGTACTGACGTGTTCACGGGCTGTCATTGCGAGCAAAGCGAAGCAATCCCTCTATATATATTTGGATTGCTTCGTCGTCCCGTCCTCGGCGGGACTCCTCGCAATGACCTATGATAGATAACACATGCTTTCCTTGATTTCTATCGAATCGAAATGCTATGCATGGATTATAAGGAGAATTTATGAGCATAAAAGGTACAGCCTCACAGGCATTTTCAGATGGCTTTAAACAAGCAATTGCACTTGGCCAAAAATATTATCTTGCATTTCTGATACCCGTATCACTCGGTCTTATTTGGGGAATAGTATCACGTAAATTTCTGTATGGCGGAATGATGGCCTTAATGTCATCACTCATGGTCAAGAATCCCGGTACAAATACAATAGCCGATTTAAGACACCTTATTCTGGTCCTTATTCTCACCATGGCTATCAGCGTACTTTTATGGATGATTACCTTTGCAGGTGCCGGTCTGATTATGAAAAACCGGGGCAACAAGGAATTCAAGCTTAATTTTGACGAGGTATTGTCATACACAGGCAACAGGCTCGGCCCTCTTGTAACAGGAGGAATCAAGTATATTTTTCTTCCCGCTATCCCTGCAGTAATACCGGTTATCGGATTTATATATATCATAGGGTTTCTCGTTTATATCATGTTTATCGGTAAAAATTATGGAGGATTTTTCTTCTGGGCTTATCCTGTTATAACTGAAGAGAAGTCAGCAGCAGAAGGATTTGCGATTGCCAAGGAGGCCATACTTTCGAAAAAAGGTCCTTTCTGGACAGCACTTATTCTTGGATTTTTAGTGACGTGGGTGGTCAGTATGTTTATAGCTTTCATACCGTATCTCGGATATATACTTATATGGACATTGAATCTTATATTCCTGATCTATACCGGTATTCTCTATTATGATTATTCGGGAGATGGGACAGACCCCGTTAGATAGGACATGACCTATCATTTCATAATGAGTGCAACAAGGGTTTCATATATTATTTATCCACACCATCTATAGTTTGGCTTTCTAACGCGGCAGTTTTCAGCACCACCGCCGATACGAAATAATGTAGGGGCACATTGGTGCGTGCCCACACGCGGTTATCACACATACACAGGGGACTGTCTCTACAATTTCATGATACTCTGTGAGCTACAATCCAAGGTGTTTGTTTCATTTTTGGCTGAAAGCCAAAAATGTCATTCCGCACTTGATGCGGAATCCAGCCCTTCAATATTTTCTGGATTCCCGCTTTCGCGGGAATGACAAAAAACCGGCGTATCCAACTTTCCAAACCCACTCCGGTATATCGGAGTGGGTTTTTACGATAATCTGCCAATCAATACAGTATCTTGCTGCACGTAAACGTCGTTACACTGATGTAGTTCGGGCTTGCAGGCCCCTGTACGCACTGACAGTACAGTTTCTGGCTGTTGGCCGTTTGTGAACAATAATCCGAGAGTGCTGTCGGCGACAATGGATCGGCTGCAACAATGGACGGCAGGTCCGGTAAAGGTACGGTTGTGCCGAGTGTGTTATTGATCGTCTGGATAAATATGCTTGCAAGTACGGCATATCCTGTATTGCTGAGGTGAAGGTCGTCCATGCTGTAAAAACCACCGAGGTGTTTCATCTTGAGTGTTACATTATTGATCTTGTATTCCGGAATTCCTTCGGAATCAAACGTAACCCCCTGCCCTGCCAGCTGCACACTCCCGTTCATCAGACCGTCAAAGGGGACTATATGGACATTGGGGAACCCATATTGTGCTACGGCATTTGCAAATTCGGTATTAAATTGATCCACGCTCTGGTCTATAGATGCAAGGGATTCACAAGCATTGTATTCACAGGTACCGGCCGAGGTGCCATTACTAAATGTTGTAGCACAGGTATTCAGGTCAGCAGCCTTGTCCAATGCCAGGATACCACCGGTAATATCGCTGAATGTCAAACCGCACACTGCGAGCGCGTTGATGGCGTTTTGCTGGAACGATGGCAGTGCAAAGGCATGTGGAACGTTTGCAAGAAATACCGGTGCTCCAGTTGCTGCAAGCGCTGAAACAGCCTGGGTTATGTACTGCGAAAATTCATTGAACGGCGTAACAGAGCCGGTCAGGAGATCGTTTCCGTATTCGTCAGTGCTCACAATGATGGAGGGATGGAGTTCCTGTGCCATCACAATTTCCGGCTTGATGTCCTTTGTCTCAAAAAAATTGTTGTCGTACGGTGCGAACAGGAAGTTCGCGAGTGCAAGAACAAAAAATGAATTTGTGCTCGTTGATGCAGATCCAAGGACTTCATCCTCTATCATGGCACCAGGAATAGCTATATTATAGGGCGTTACGGTAGGATCCTCAAAAAAAGATGAAAAGTTTGTTGTTGTGAACAGTACATTAGCTATATTGCCCAAACTTACAGTAAAATTCCCGTTGGTATCAAGCCCTTCGAACCCTTCTTCAGCCGGAAGGCCCGGCATCTTGATTAAAGGGATAGGGAAGTATGCACCGGCCTGCCGTGCTATCCATGTTGCAGGACCATTGAGCTGTGCAACCTCGTTATAGCTGTCCGATTGGAAACCCGCTGTATAGCTCGCACCCATTGCCACGAATGTTTTGAAGTAACTGCTCACCGGCGGAATATAGGTATAGACATCCGTAAAAGAGATTTTTGCTCCCGCAGTATTCTCTATGATGAGTGGATACGTCCCTGCAGTCGGAGTCCCTGCGGTTGTAAAGCTTATGGTCACACCGCCGGAACGGGGTGTTACAATAATTCCCCGTGCCTTATTGCCGAGATAAATAATCGGATCGGGACCTGGATAGAAATTGTTGATAATTGCTGTTACCTGTTGATCACCAAATTGAGTACCTGTATTCGGAGATATACTGATAAGTTTTGCACCCGAAGAACTGCTGCCTGAACAACCTGATAGTGCTATTGCAGAGATAATTGAACAAATAAATATAAGCTTCATTTTCTTCATATTTAAATCTCCTCTACCTTAAAGTTAAAGTAAATCCATCATTAAAATGCAAGTATTATTTTATAAATTCTTGTAATATGCTATAATAAAAAAATAAAGACTGGATTCCCG
>DAHXOM010000017.1 GCA_027364825.1 bacterium
ATTTTTGATTTATAGAAAGCTTACCAGCACAAACACCTACAAAGACGTACTTACGATATTCGCGGAATCCTTACAGAAAAGATTGGATCAGTTTGAAGTCAGTATCATCGTTTTACTTGATAAAGACAAAACCGACGGAACGGGCGAAGTCATAGCAAGCAGTCAACTACAGGGCAACAAAACGATTGTAATAGATCTGTCTAAATATCCTGAAATCAAAGCTGCCGTTGAAAAAAAAGAGTTTATTGTAATAGAAGATGTAGAAAAAACAACGATATTCAACGATCAGATTAAATCGGTTGTCCTTTCAAAAGGCATACGTTCATCTTTTGTACTGCCTATCTTCGATATAAGCGATATCATCGGAGTTGTGCTTGTCCGCTCTAAAAGCCCTATTATATTCTCTCCATTCCTTCAAAGGTACTATTTTATTCAGGCAAATATGCTTGCTTCGACAATCCTGAACATATCGAGGATGAAAATCCTTGAAGAATCCATGAAGAAAGCGTACGAGCTCTTGAAAATAAAAGAAGACTACGAGTTCCTTTTCAACCACGCCATGGACGGCATGGTGCTTATCGACAGAGAAGGCAAGATTCGGGATGCAAACAAGGCATTTGAAAAACTTACCGGTTATTCCGAGAAAGAAATACTGGGTCAGCATTATTCCATGGGGATACTCAACGAAACAAGCATGGAAACAGCAGACAAGGTTTTTTCGGGTTATCTCAAAAAACAGTTTGTCACAAAATTCGAGATCGAAATAAAAACCAAAAACGGGGCGTATAAAACAATTTCCATGCGGGCAACGCCCTTGCCCGGGCGTCAGGATGTTTCTTTAATATCCTTACGGGACATAACAGAGGAAAGACTTTTAAGTAAAGAACTGTTGAAAACCACTGACCTGCTCCTAAAAACCATCAGCAGTTCGTCCGATGCAATTCTTGCCGTGGATATAACCGGTAAGCTCCTTTTTTTCAATGATGAGGCAACGCGTCTTTTCGGCTATTCGAGGGACGAGGCTATACAGTACATACATGTAACACAGCTTTATCCCCAGAATGTCGCAAAGGAGGTCATGAAATTGCTCCGACAAAGTCCTACAAAGCACATACGCAATTATCCTATTGAAGTTCGGACACGGGGCGGTGAAACTGTACCCGTTACCCTGTCCGGCGCAATCGTTTACAACGAAAGAGGTGAAGAACAGATGTCCGTGGGATACTTAAGGGACGAACGCGAAAAGATCAGGATGGAAAAATCGCTTGATGAGGCCTTATCTAAATTAATAGAGGCTGAAAAGAATGATGCAATGACCAACCTCGCCGGTGCAGCAGCGCATAATCTGAACCAGCCGCTCTCAGCCATACAAGGATATTCAGAGCTGTTGATACACAGATTGAAGGATAAAGATCCGACCACCGAGGATTATGCTTCAAAGATCATACGCGAAGTTGAAAAGATGTCGGGCATCATAAAACAGATAAGCAGAATAACGAAATACGAAATAAAGCCCTACGCAGGTACAGCAAAAATCGTGGACATAACCAATAAGAAATCAAACGATTAACGAAAAGTAGTCTACTGTTTTCTTCAGTCCCGTTTCAAAATCAACCTCAATCTTGTAATCTATATACTTCGAAGCATTTGTTATGTCAGCCTGGGAATGCTTGACGTCCCCCTTTTTCGGTTGAAGGTATTGCGGGTTTGCTTTTTTGCCGAGTATTTTTTCAAGCAGCCCGAGCACCGTATTCAGGGTAAAACGCGTCCCGCACGCTATGTTGAATAGCTTGCCCGCAGCCTCCTTAGATGCATAACAGGCGTTTATGTTTGCCTGAATAACATTCTCTATATAGGTAAAATCCCTGGACTGTTCGCCGTCTCCATAAACCGTTGGACTTTCCCCCTTCAGCATTGCCGTTATGAACTTCGGTATGACCGCAGCATAGGTAGAATTCGGGTCCTGCCTCGGGCCGAATATGTTGAAGTATCTCAGACTCACTGTCTCGAGACCGTACACACCGGTGAATACCCTGCAGTAATATTCTCCGGTGAGTTTACTGACAGCATAGGGTGACAGGGGCGAGGGTATCATGTCCTCTTTTTTGGGCAGTACTGCGGTGTCCCCGTACGCCGAAGAGCTTGCCGCATAGACCACCCTTTTTACTTTGTTTTCATACGCTGCCTTGAGTACGTTCAGGGTACCGTTTATATTCACCTCGTTTGTAGCTATTGGATCATCTATCGAGCGCGGGACCGACGGGATAGCAGCTTCATGCAGAACAAAGTCAATGCCCTTGCATGCTTTCCGCACCGTATCAAGGTTCCTGATATCGCCCTCTATCAATTCAAACCCGCCCCCGTTTAAAGCCTTTGAAAGGTTTTCTCTCTTGCCGGTAAGGAAATTATCAATTACCCTTACCGTGTGTCCCTGTTCAAGAAGGCGATCTGTTATATTGGATCCTATAAAACCTGCTCCCCCTGTTATAAGAAATTTGTCCATTACAATATCCTCAGAGTTTGACTATCTTACCGTCTTTTATATCTTTGGTCCCGTTTTTTGTATCAAAAACCAGCTTTGAATTCTTAACTATCCAGGGGTAATCATAGACTGAGTGGTCTGTTAGTATGATCGTGCAATCAAAGGAGCTCAATGCCTTCTTCGTCAATTTTACGGACTTTAAATCCAGGCCGCTTTCATGGATGGCGTCTATATAGGGATCATTGTATGATACTCTGGCGCCCCTGTGGAGTATCTCTTCTATGACGGGTATTGCTGAAGATTCCCTGAGGTCGTTTACGTCTTTTTTATATGCCACACCGAGTATGAATATCCGGCTGTTTTTTATACTCTTCCCTTTTTCATTCATGATATCCGCGAGCCGGCTGACGACATAATTCGGCATTTCATTGTTTATATCCGTCGCAAGTTCAATGAATCGTGTCCTGTAATTGTAAAGCTTCATTCTCCAGGTGAGGTATACGGGGTCTATCGGTATGCAGTGTCCGCCGATGCCGGGCCCGGGGTAAAACGGCACAAAACCGTACGGTTTTGTCTTCGCTGCATCTATAACCTCCCATATATTTATTCCCAGTTTATGGCTTATGATGGCCATCTCGTTTGCAAGCCCTATATTGATACTCCTGAACGTATTTTCGAGCAGCTTTACCATCTCCGCAGTGTCCGCGGATGACACCTCAACGACATCTTTTACGATCTGCTGAAACAATAAAACAGCGAGCTCCCCGGAAAGCTTTGTTACGCCGCCGACAACTTTCGGTATGTCGGAAAGTTTATATCTTTTATTCGCAGGATCTATCCGCTCTGGGGAAAATACCGCAAAAAAATCCGTGTCAAGTTTATAGTGCTTGTCGGCTACCGTGGACACCATGTACTCCCGCGTTGTGCCGGGATACGTCGTGCTGGTCAGTATGAGCAATTTCGGTTTTGATATTTTTTCTTTTATGCTCTGTACCGCGGATGTAATGAAGAACAGATCCGGTTCCTTTGATTTTCCCAGCGGGGTTGGGACACATATCTCTATCACATCGGCATTATCAATGCCGATGTATGAGCTTGTGTACGATATCAACCCTGAACCGTTTATATCTTTCAGTTCTTCAGAGCTTATGTCCGTAATATAAGATTCATTGTTTTTGAGAGCTGCTATCTTCCGTTGATTCAAATCAATACCGGTAACCTTGAAACCGCTTCTTGCGAACTCGACAGCATAGGGTAAGCCCACATAGCCCAGACCTATTATGGTTATCTTTGCTTCATGTGCAAGTATCTTCTTTTTCAATAAATTGAAATTTTGGTTCGTCATGGATAATCCTTTCTGTATATTGAGTATATTAATCTATCGTTAAATGTGTTCTTTCAGCCCCCGGGCATGCAGTGTATTTACCACCTTTGCTATGACTTCGTCACTGCCTTTTGCCGTAACCAGTATCCTTCCATCCGATGCTATGATGATCAGGTCGTGCACATTCGCGGTTACCACAAAATTATCATCTCCTACTACTATATTGTTTGTGCTGTCAACATCGATACCATTACCCATCCTCTGGTTGCCCTGTTCATCCTTTGTCATCATGATGTTTGCTATCTGTTCAAAACTGCCAAGGTCTGCCCATGGTATGTTCATCTCCATAACAGATACCGAATCAAGTTTTTCTATGATGCCTTTATCAATGGATACATCGCCTAATTTGCTATACTCTTCTTTAATGGTTTTCCGCTCGTAAGGACCCTTGAGGGTCTTTTTGATTTTCTCAAGGGCCGACGATAGTTCCGGCATGTGCTGCTTTATCGCATTCAGCATGGAGCTTATTCTGAAAACAAATATTCCCGCATTCCATAAATAACCGTCCGCTACAAACTGTTCTGCTGTTTTTTGAGGCGGTTTTTCCGTAAACTTCGCGGCCTTAAAAGCATCATGGTCATCCAATTTTTCCCCTTTTGCAATGTAGCCGTAATTCGTCGACGGGGATGCGGGCCTTACTACAAAAACAACTACCGTGTCTGTTTTCCGGCATATATCCGCTGCCTTTTTTAAAAGCACGCCGAATTGCTCGTCATCGCCGATATAATGGTCCGCAGGTGTTACGATAGCAATTGCGTCGCCGCCCTGCCTTTCCATGATATGAATGCATGCAAGTCCTATTGCTGCCGCGGTATTCCGGCCCACGGGCTCGGACAGGACATTCTCCAGGGGCACTTCCTGTATGGACTCATAGACTGGGGCAAAAACCTCCTCATTCGTCACAACGATCAGATTCCCGGTTTCAACGATCGTGTTCAGGCGCTGAAGTGTCTGTTTTATCAATGTCTGTCCCTTTGTGATTACCAGAACGGGTTTCGGCCTTAACAGCCGCGAAAGGGGCCACAGCCTTTTGCCCTGGCCTCCCGCAATGATTATGCCGTATATGTTCATCCGGTTCTCCCGTAGTCGTCCTGGAACCTTACCACGTCGTCCATGTGCGGCGTTGAAACTTCATAGATATAAGAGTCCGTGACAGCGTTTATCCTGTGTTTTGTCCCAGGCAGTATTCTGATGCTGTCACCCTCTTGTAATGCAACATCACCGGTCTCTTTGTTGTCCGGGAATTCAAGGACGACCTTGCCCTTGCTCAGAAACATCGTCTCATCCTTTTTTCTGTGCATCTGCAGACTCGAGCGCGTACCTGCCTTCAGAAATAAAACTTTACCGATATAGAGAGGACTATCAGCCCATACAAGCTCATACCCCCAGGGTTTTTCTATCCTGTAAGGTTTATTCTGCAGGCTGCCGACAGATCCAGGCCCTGTCATATGATTCCGGAAGCAGTGTCGGCCAATATCCTGTCTCCGATATTGATCTCTTTAACGCTTTTCGTGATAATCGCAGTCGCCGTATTTCCCTGGACCTTTACGACCAGGAGCTTACCGAGTATTTCTTTGGGCAGGTTCAGCGTTGCGCTTGTTGCAGGGTCTTCCACGGACTTTCTGTCCCTGTAGATAACAAAGGTATTACCCACCTGCACACCTTCATCGCTTCCCCTGTCGATATAGACAACATCATTATCACCGTACATCGTAAGGGCATGTTTGCCGCACACTATATAGCCCTGCACCGGGTTTGCGGCAAGGGCAAGGTCGATGGTCTTCGTTCCCGGCTCGTAAGGAATCAGTTTGTCATGGACCTTGATCTCTTCATTTGATTGTGTGATCGTGGCCGTCGATACGGAGTCCTCCACTTTTGTAATCTTTAATCTTCCGAGGATCTTAATCTGATAGCCGAGGAAGTCTCCCGATTCGGGGTCATAGACTTCTTTTGATTTTGTGTAGATGTTAAACTGGTCTCCCGTTTTCACGCCCGAACCGCTTCCGAGATTGATAAAAACCACATCATGTTCTCCGAATATCGTTCTTCCGGGATTGGCAGCGGCAACAATCGCCCCTGCGGCTTCAAGGTCGTGTCTGGACACAAAGCCGGCAGACTCCGCGGACGGATAGAGATAGGTGTTTGCTGGTGCACTTACATACTGCACACCATACGGGACCGCGGTTCCTATAGATGGAGCTTCCTCTTCTTCCTCCAGCTGAACAGGCTGGGCCGCTTCCTGGGTTTGCGCCTCAATTCCTGTCGTCGGTGTTGTCTCTTCTGCCGGTAACGGCGGCAGTTTTCCGGGTACTTGTTCTGCGACGGTAGTCGTTAAAGGCTGGGTTGCTGCAACACCGGTTACCGGCACAACAGACGTAGGTAATAGAGCTATAGGTTCTCCCGGATAAATAAGATGCGGGTTGGTTATGTACTTGTTCTGCTCCCATAGTTTCGGCCAGATAAAAGGGTTTGCATTAAATCTTAGGGATATATTCCAGAGAGTATCGCCTTGCTTTACGATATAAACAAGGGCGTCTTTATTAGAATCTGTCATACCGTAGACTGATACGAAACACAATATCAATCCAAAAAAGAAGCCTGTCAGTATTCTTTTCTTGTTCTTCATAACCCTCCTCGCGTTTTTTCACTTACATATCAATATTATTGGTATTAGTCAACTAACAGCAAAGAACACAGCCCGTTTTACCAAACCGTGAATCCGGGAAGAGGAAAGCTGTTTTTATGACTGCGGTTTTTTCTTCAGAGACGATGCAAGGAGATGGACGGTATGGACTACTTTTATATTGAGGTTTTGTTCGACCAGCATGGCTGATATATTTGCCATACAGCCGGGGCAGCCTGTCGCAACGGTTGCAGCGGTTGTTGAGCGTATATCATCTGTTTTTTCTTTTGTGATGGCCGACGAGAGTTTACGGTGTTTTATATTGAATGCACCCCCAAGGCCGCAACACCTGCCCGGGTTGTGCATCTCCTCAATTTTATGTCCCGCCTTTGCCAGCAGTATTCTCGGTTTCTCGGATATCCCCATGCCCCTTTTGAGGTGGCATGGATCGTGGTAGGTGACCGTCCCGGATGTATGCCCCGTATTATCGAACATGCCGGGCTCTGCAACTTCCGTTATATCTTTTATTTTTTCGGCAAACCTTTCAGCCCTCTTTTTTTCTTCGGGAGTATCGAATAAATATTTATAGTAGTTTTTCATCATTGAGCCGCATGAACCGCACGCGGTAACAACACTATCCGAGGTATCGAACAATGCCATTACGGCCTTTGCCTGTTTCGCTGCTTTCTTTATGTCCCCCATACTCAGGGCAGGCAGCCCGCAGCATGCCTGATGGGCCGGGATATAGGGTGTTCTGCCCGATGCCTCCAGCAGCGTCACGGTATCTTCTGCAATATCATGGTAGATAAAATCAATTAGGCACCCGAGGAAAAATCCTGTTTTTGTTTCGTGCGTATGGATATTCTTTTTTGAGGCCGAGAATTTCTTACTTTTAATTTCCGGTATAATACGGTTTGCAGGCAGCCGGTAGAATATGCCCGATTCCAGGTCTATTTTTTCCCCTATTGCCTGCTCAACGATCGACCCGAGCTTAAAACTTATGCCTGTTTTTCCGAAGACCACCTTTGTCAGGGCGGCTTCTATGAGTTTATTGCCTGCTGTGTCCGCGAGTTTTTCTCTTGCAGAAAGGACCAGAAGGTCTGTCTGCACATGGTTGGGACACACTTCGACGCACGCAGTGCAGAGGAGACATTCCGATATAAATTTTTTTGTCCTCTTTGAAGGTTCGAATCCGCTTTCGAACAATGCCTGAACAAGCGTTATCTTGCCCCGCGGGGATGCGCCCTCTTCATTCAGTTCATGGAATACCGGACATACCGTCCTGCAGGTACCGCACTTCACACAAAGAGCATATCGATCTTCCTGGTTCAAGAACATCATGAGAAGCAGTCAGAAGAAACGTGCTGGATCCGCGAAGCAAATCCAGCAGCAATATCTATCCCTATTACTTTTAGAGT
>DAHXOM010000173.1 GCA_027364825.1 bacterium
ATCTTGGACTATAAAGATTATTATAAAATACTCGGTGTAGGTAAAAACGCCACCCAGGAAGAGATTAAAAAAGCATACAAAACACTCGCACGCCAATACCATCCGGATCTCAATCCGAATGACAAAAAGAAGGCGGAGGAAAAGTTTAAAGAGATAAACGAAGCTTATCAGGTACTCGGCGACACGGAAAAACGGGCAAAGTATGATCAGCTCGGTTATAATTGGGACAGGATCTCAAGTCAGGATCAACGGGGGCGCAGAAGCTATGCCGGAGCAGGTGCTCCGCATTTCGGCGGGGCGAATTTTTCCGATTTCTTCGAAACATTCTTCGGTGGACAGGGAGGGTCGGCCATCAACTTTGAGGACCTGCTTGGAGGGTTCGGTAACAGACGTACAGAACCCGAGTACAATACGGACCAGGAATCCGATATCGATATAACAATACCCGAAGCGATAAGCGGCACAAAACGATTGATCAATATCCCTTCTACCGATGTATGCTCGATATGCGGCGGTAATGGATATATAGGAAAAACAGCTTCGTATAAAGGAAGGAACATATCCAGCCAGAATGTCTGTCCTCAGTGTAACGGCACAGGCTATATACAGCGGAATAAAACGATAGAGGTAAAAATACCAAAGGGAGTAAAACACGGGTCAAAAATAAAACTCGCAGGTCAGGGCGCCGTAAACCCCAACTCGGGTAAAAAAGGGTCTTTGTTCCTGAACATAAAAATAAAGCCGTCCCCGCCGTTCACCGCAAAGAACGAGGACCTCTATCTTGAACTGCCGGTTTATCCGTTTGAAGCAATGCTCGGTAAAATGGTCGGTATACCGTCGCCGACAGGCGGAGAGATAAACCTGAAAATACCGGCAGGCTCGCAGAACGATCAATTATTGAAATTAAAAGACAAGGGTATACAATCAACATCAAGAATGGGCGACCTGTATGTAAGGATCCATATCATAATGCCGGCGAACATATCTCCCGAGGAACAAAGGCTCATGGAGGAATGGCAAAGGTTAAGGGGATCGGATAATCCGAGAAAGTAATTTTCATGAAGAAGCTGTACCACCTTAAGATTAAACGGGAAGACATATCAGGGCTTGTTCTCCTGCCGGGAGACCCGCAGAGAGCGTCATACATTGCAGAGAAATTTTTAAAATATTCCGAAGTTATCAATGAATACCGCGGACTCAATGCCTATACCGGGTTTTATAACAACAAAAAAGTGTCGGTTGTTACGTCCGGTATGGGAGCACCGTCGGCAGCTATTGTAATAGAGGAACTCAATAGGCTTGGGGTAGATACAATCATACGGACAGGCACATGCGGGGGTGTGGCAAAAAACGTTAAACCGTCGGACCTCGTCATCCCCACGGGTGCGGGCTCGATGATCGGCTTCAAAAATGCTTACGGCATCGGCGAGATACCATCCGTACCTGATTTTCATATTTTAAAAAACCTTGTCACCTGTGCCGAGAAAGATCGCAGGGGCAGATCGCAATCCTCTCCTTTGGTTCATATCGGACCCATCATGACATCGGATGCGTTCTTTTCCGAAAAGAAAGATGCAAAATCATTGGAATCGAAAGGCATCCTCGCAATAGAGATGGAATGTGCCGCGCTGTTTGCACTCGGCCATGTGCTCGGCATGAAGACCGGTGCACTGCTGCTTGCAACCGGCAACATCAACTATGGAGAGCAGGTTATGGACTCGCCAAAAATACGGGCGTCCATGGACCACATGATTGAAATTGCACTTGACGCCCTGATCCTTCCTTGTTTTGTCCATAAAATGGACATAACGTATAATGAAGATAATTAATTGGTACTGCTCCAAAATGCTTGAGGCAGGAATAAGAGGAGGGAATATGAAATTAATGATAAAGTATGCGGTAGTACTGGCCTGCATTGTTGCGCCAATCCTGTTTGCTGGAACTTCCCGGGCAGCAACCGGTGATATGACGATTGGTGGGAAGCTTGGCTTTGCGACATCTCCAGCGCCTGGTCTGGGTACGGGATTGGGTGTCATCTTCGGGTCGTTTGCATATCAATTCCTCGACAATATACCGCCGAGGGGGAATGACGGACTCGAGGGAGTGGGAGAGATTGGTTACTTCGGCTGGTCGGGTAACGGAGCATCGGTCAGCAATATTCCCCTGTTTTTCCTCGTCCGGTATTTTTATACCGTAGCACCGCAATTGAGGGCGTACGGTGAGACGGGATTGAGCCTGAATTTTTGGTCCGTCCCGGGCGCCAGTGAGACTGATGCCGGGTTTGTCTCCGGTGTCGGAATTGAATATCTTCTCACACCCGAGATAGGAATCGGCGGGGACATGAGGTACAATATTGTCCGTCCGCGATGGTGGGATGCCGACCATGCATTATTTACGGCGTTTTTCAATTATCACATCCTTGCCCCCCGTACTGCGGTCACCCATAGGTCTTTCTCGAGAAGAAGATAACAACGGCATAGAGGATCACCCCGAAGATGGGCAATGGGTGACCCCGTTGTTCCCTTCGGGGCGGTGTCCTTGTAGACTTGTACGACATCGAGGCCCCTGCCCTACGCAAACTTTGAAGCGGATCAATCTGGTTCTCGAGCTCCTGTTTGTCCGTGCTGACCCTTAAATATAGGGCTGCTCTCATATTATTCGCTTACCTTTTCCCTGTCTTGCTTAATAAAGACGGTTGCGCAGCATTCTCAGGCTTATCGTACCCATTCAACTCAACATCCCATTTGTGTATTGACCGCTCTTTCCAGACCTTATATACGTGTTTCTGATAGTCTTCAAAAAACTCCCTACTGCAATTATTAACGTTCATAAAATGCTTGATGACTTGTTCAATATCTAACTTTCCTTTTCTTGCTAAAACATTGGCGAGCCTAAAATGTTTAACGTGATGGCACAGTGGACATAAAGCAACATATCCATGCAAACTTTGTATGTGCCTTTCGTCATCATATTCCCATATTTCGTGACAGTTTAATTTTCCTTCTGCTCCGCAAATAGCACACTTATCATTATATTTTTTATATGTCTGTTTCCTTATAACGTCCCATATTTGTGGGTTTCCCTTCCCCCAAACGTTCTTGCCCCAAGAACTCTGTGGCACCAGCTCGATTGTTAGCTTTAATTTTTCAGTGAATCCTTTCGTATGTGGTAGTGTTCTTTTTTCTACTACCTTCCTCTTACACTCACCTGTTTTATGTGTTGCATGGTTTTCCTGCTTACTCTTCTTCATAACTCGCCTCCCTTTTTCATAAGTGCCGGCCACGAGGTTTCTGTTGTTGTTCAATCTTCTGTTCCTGTTTAAGCTTGTCTGCGAGAAATGCAAGGTCTTCTTTATCCTTCGGTCTGATTGATTGTTTTGTTTTTATTAAGGTTTGTAAATCGGCTATAGGAATATCAACACCTTGATACTGGTAATGTTTCACCCCTGCGTTCTCATACGTCACATCGCAAGCTTTTTTGAGAAGGGCTACAACTATTTCGTCCGCAATTCTTACAACGCCATACTTCTCAACGACATCGGGCGTCATTTCTTTTGCAGCATTGTCGGGTAAGATTGTAAGAGCTTCACGCACTTTCATGATATTATCGATTGAACTATCTACAAGAAAGTCTACATCCCGAGTAAGTCTGTCGAACCCGTAGTGATTTACAGCAAACCCACCAATCAGGACGTATTTCACACCGTGTTTGTTGAACTCCCGGCAAAGGGATACAACATCATCCACTGTTGGCGGTCTGGATTCTTTTAAAGAAGTATCTTTTCCCACCATTCATCTGCCTCTTTATGTGTTTTGAATCGAAAAACACCTCTCGGTGTGAGTCTTTTTTTCTCTCGAAGCTTCGGCATTGATTTGAGAAACTTATTGAGATCTTCTGTGAAGCCGTCCGTGCGCCTGGACGTTCTTTCCCCTATGACTTTCATTGTATATTCCTTATCATTCATAGCAAATATATTATACTACATTTTTAAGCTTAGTTACAGCCTGGGCTCAATCTGGTTCTCGAGCTCCTGCATATCCGTGCTGACCCTAAAGTAAAGTACTGCCTTCATCTTGAGCCAACCTTTTGGCTACAAGCTTATATATTTCTTCTTTATCTCTTTTGCCTATCCCGAAGATTTCTACTATCTCGATTTGATCTTTGACGATCCGGTAGACAATACGGTATTTTTTCTTTACGAAATAGAGTTTGTAAAAACCTGTAAGATTCATTCCGTACTTGTTACCAAGTGGTTTTCCAAGAAGGGGATTTTCAGAAAGAGCAACTATTTTTTTTGAAGCCTCTTTTTTTACTGAACCGTCAAGACTTTCAAAGTCATCTTTCGCTCCAGCCTTCAATTCAACTTTATAAGCCATGTTTCTTTTTTACAGTTTCCCATGGGATATTAGGCCGCGTGTCCTTTAATCTTTTTTGTACCATCTCATAGATTTCTAAATGTTCCAAAAGCTCCCTTGCCTCACTCATAAACGCATACTCTTCAGTGGACACAATCACAGCAGCCATCTCATTGTTTCTGAGAACATATAAGGGCTCACCCTTTCTGGGAAGGTCCCTTATAAGCTCTGTAAGATGCTTTTGAAGCTCTGTTACAGAGACCATTTTATTTGTGTCAATCATCATTAATCACCTCTCATACAAACAAGCTAACTAAGTATAATAATACATAGTATTATACGTATGTCAAGTATTCTTTATTCGGAGTATACCTCAAACTACAACTTAATTCAGACATCCTTCGGCTTACATGCGATATTGTTCCTCCGGAAACACTTTATCTTTGTAGAAGATCTTTAATCCCAGCGCCAGTATGATTCTTCTCTTGGTTTCCATCCTGCAGTCCATTCCCTGCTCTATCCTCGTAATGGTAAGCGTGGATATACCGGCTTTTCTTGCAAGCTCTGCCTTGCTCAGCATGGCCTTGGATCTTATTTGCTTCATCAGATTATTGTGATTGGTCATTATTGTGACCGGATTATATCTGGTCCAGAGGTACTGTTTCAGGACTTATGGTTTATGGACTCCATGTCCATTTGACTATCTTGTAATCCGTATCGCGGTGCATTAGTCACAGGGTTACTTCTTATACATAAGTAAGAGCGGAAGAATTAATATAACCCTCGTTTAACGAGTATTAACGATGATATGAGGGTAGACA
>DAHXOM010000189.1 GCA_027364825.1 bacterium
TTGGGTACCCCGCCCTCCCGTCAAGGGAGGGGAATGTAGATGAAATCCTATATCATGAAAAGTAAATTACCCGCATTAAACGAGAAAGAACCAAACTTCCCTATTGCATTTTTTTGGGGTAACATCTTCAGATGATTGAAACCGTTTATCTGTCGCTTGGCTCAAATAAGGGAGATAGGGAGGTATACCTGAAAGAGGCGCTGAACTCTATCGCACTTTATCCGGAAACAGAGATAACCGCTGTATCTGCCCTGTATGAAACAGAGCCGGTCGATATGGAGCACGGGCAAGATACCCTGAATTTTTTGAACCTGTGCTGTGCCATAAAGACCTCAACAGGCCCGTTCGTGCTGCTCGGGCTTTTGCAGCAAACAGAGCAAGGGCTCGGCAGGTCTGCTTCAGGCAAGGGGCCGGGCTATAAGTCCCGGCAAAAGATGTTTGCCCCCCGCACGATCGACATAGACATACTCCTGTACGGCGAACGGATACTCTATACAGGGGATTTGATCATACCTCATCCCCTGCTCCATGAAAGGCGGTTCGTGCTTGAACCGCTCTCTGAAATAGCGGGGAATAGGGTGCATCCGCTGTTTCGGTTGACTGTACGTGAATTAAAAGATAGGAATACAGACAGGCATTTTGTAAAATACTTTAAGAAACGGACGGTCTGAACCGGGCTACACGGGTTAATCGGGACAAAGGAGATTGCTTTTATGGCGATAAAAGAGTTAAAGGTTTTTGATCAAAAGCTATACAAAATAGTACATGCTATAACAGATACCATCATACCTCCCGGCGGTGCCTTTGATGTGGATCCGAATGTTGTCGATCCTGTCCAGCTGTTCGACAATTATATAGACAGTATGAGCACGCTGCAGTTAAAAGCAATAAAAGCGGTTATCTATACGATAGAATATATGCCCATGGCAACGAGGTTAAAAAGATTTACCAGCATGACGCCTGACCAGAGATTGAAATATCTCCAGGGATGGGAAAACAGCAGGATATTTTCCAAGAGGAACATCTTTTTAGTGATAAAGATGCTTGTTTTGATGTCATTTTATTCCGATGATACTGTTGCAGATGCGATACATTATCACCCGGAATGTCTGATAAAGGATTAGGCATACGATGCTGTTTACCTACAATGACATAACCAAGGACGTTGTTGAGAAGCCGGATGTCTGCATCATCGGGTCCGGTGCAGGCGGCGCTGTAATGGCGGATGTACTGAGCGGTGCAGGGCTTGATGTTGTGGTGCTTGAAGAGGGCGGCTACTACACAAAAGACAGGTACAGCACGTACAAACCGGCAATAGCTATGAAGATACTCTACCGGGATTACGGTGCAACGATTGCCTTTGGCAAAAATCCCATCATGCTTCCGCTGGGAAGGGCTGTCGGAGGGACAACGGTGATAAATTCTGGTACCTGCTTCAGGACGCCCGACAACGTACTGAGCGACTGGGCGGAACGTTACGGAGTGGAGAATGCCTCTTCAAAAGAGATGGAGCCGTACTTTCAGCAGGTTGAAAAAACAATCAATGTAATGCCGGTCAGTCCCCAGGTACTCGGAAAGAACGGCCTTATTTTCAAGAGAGGGGCGGATGCGCTCGGTATGAGCAACGGCATGCTGATGCATAACATGATAAACTGTCATGGATGCGGAAGGTGCGCGTTTGGCTGTCCGCATGATGCAAAGCAGGCTGTACATTTGAACTTTATCCCCTCTGCAATAAGAAATGGAGCAAGGGTTTATGCCAACGCAAGGGCTGAAAAAATAACCGTTGAGTCCAACAGGGTAACGCGGATAGAAGGCAGTATTATAAACGAGCAGACCGGTAACAAGCTGTTCAAGCTTACCGTGTCTCCGAAGCTTCTCGTCCTAGCCGCGGGTTCAATCTACACGCCGTACATCCTCGAAAAGAACAATATAAACCTGTCACCCGAGCTTGGCAAAAACCTCACCATACATCCCGCTGTCAGGATAACGGCGATGTTCGATGAAATTATACAGGGGTACAAGGGTGTGCCCCAGGGCAGTTATGTCGATGCATATTCAAGCGAAGGGATAATACTCGAGGGCATATTTGTTCCCCCGGAAATCGGACTGCCGATCCTGGCACCTATCGGGATGAAGAACAAAGAGATCGCATCCCTGTATGATCATCTTGCCGCCTTCGGGGTTATGGTGTCGGATAAGAATTCTTACGGGAGAGTAAAGGTAGGGGTCGACGGCAGGCCGTTTATAACCTATCATTTCGATCCCTACGACTTTAAAAAGCTGGTCAAAGGTATTGCTATCGCGTCCGAGATTTTCTTTGCAGCCGGAGCTAAGACCGTCAACCCCGCTATCTACGGCATCAAGGAGTTTACCGGCCCGGATGACGTGGCGCAGCTTTTCACGAAGAAGATCGGCATAACATCCGTTGAGATGATGGCCTTTCATCCACTCGGTACGGCAAGGATGGGGGAGTTAAAGAGCCATACCGTGGTAAATTCTTTCGGTAAGACGCACGGGCTTGAGAACCTGTTTATTTCAGACGGCAGTATTTTCCCGACATCCCTCGGCGTAAATCCGCAGATCACGATCATGTCCTTTTCTCTGAGGAACGCACAGTATATCGTAGAGAATAAAGAAAAATTCTTGAACCATGATTAAGCCGGAAGTACAGGTGAGGATATCGTGTTTTCTGACGGGGGCGATGCAACGGATCGTCCTGTTTCCGGTATCAAGGAAATAAGACAATGAACGCCCTTCTCCATACAGAGATCTGCGACCTGCTTGGCATACAGTACCCCATCTTTCTGGGCGGTATGGTATACGTGTCGTATGCCCCGCTTGTTGCCGCAGTATCGAATGCAGGAGGGCTCGGGGTCCTTGCGGGAGGCTCCTTTCAAACAAAGGATGAACTGAAGGAAGAGATAGAAAAGACGCGGGCCATGACATCAAGGCCCTTCGGTCTGAATGTCCCGCTTATCTACCCGCTTGCCCAGGACATGATCGATGCCGCAAGAGAAAGCAGGCTTCCCGTCGTCATAACATCCGCGGGGAGTTCTGCAAAGTTTACAGCCATGCTCCATGATGCAGGTATAAAGGTGGGCCATGTCGTTCCCTCGGCAAAACTTGCGATGAAGGCGGACAAGGCGGGTGTTGATTTTATCGTAACGGAAGGCATAGAGGCCGGGGGGCATGACAGTCCTCTCGGTATAACAACCATGGTGCTGATCCCCCAGGCAGTCGATGCGGTGCATGTTCCCGTTATCGCCGCGGGCGGCATAGCGGACCACAGGGGGTTTGTTGCAGCACGGGCACTCGGAGCGCAGGGCATTCAGATGGGAACGAGGTTTGTTGCAGCGGCAGAAGCTCCTGTTCACCAGGCCTTTAAGCAGGCAATTGTGGATGCCGGGGACGATGCAACCGTGCTGACGGGCATGAGCATAGGCAGGCCGGTCAGGGTAATCAGGAACAAATTGGCGGATCAAGTCCTTGAGCTGGAAAAGAAAGGTATCAGCGAGATGGAGATTTTGTCCTTTATCGGTCCGGGCAGAAGTAAAGCGGCATCCATCGACGGTGATGTAGAAACAGGCTCGGTCATGAGTGGAGAGATTGCAGGACTTATATCTTCGATAAAAGGGGTACGTGAAATTATCCGTGAGATTGTAGAAGGCTCACAGAAGCTCATAAAAGAGATGAACGCATAACACGAAGGCTGGAGTGAAATAGATATGACCTATACGGACCAGAAAAGTTGTATTACCTGCGCATGGAGAGAGACATGCCAGAAGAGGTTTTCCTCGACGGAAGACCTTGGATTGCGTTGCCCCCAGAATACCTTTGATGTCAGGTTGAAGAAAAATATTCCTGCGGATGCGCCGGATGAATCCTCGAATCAGACGAATACCAAAAATGCAGTTAAAAAATAAAAAAGATTTTGTGGCGGGCGTTACCCCACCTCTTCCCTAAAAATATGATGGATTTACTTGTTAAACTTATACAGGATGCCGTGGCCGGATATGTCGATTCCGGCATGCCCATGCCCCAGCCCGGTATTTCCATACCCGCGAATGAAACGCATGGAGACTTCTCAACCGGCATAGCGTTCAATCTTGCGCCGGTCATGAAAAGGCCTCCCTATGAAATTGCCGTTGAGATTGCAAAAAAAATGGGGGATAAAACCGCCGGCATTATCGATAAAATAGATGTTGTAAGGCCGGGCTATATAAATCTTTTCATGAGCCGGAAATTCTGGCATGACGCTCTGCAGGACATTATGGATAAAGGCACGGATTACGGCAGGAACAATACCGGCAAGGGCAAAAAGGTTTTACTCGAGTATATCAGCGCAAATCCTACGGGTCCTGTCCACGTCGGGCACGGCAGGGGTGCTGTCATCGGCGATGTTCTTGCACGTATTTTATCCGCCCAGGGCTACAACGTTGCGAGAGAATATTATATCAACGATGCGGGGAACCAGGTTTTGTCCCTCGGTTATTCCGTGTTGAACGGATATTACAAAAACCGCAGCATCGATCGTGCGGTTTCACGACCCGGGGAATATCAGGGTGCATATATCGATGATATCAGTAACGCCCTTGATTCGAGGATCCCGGCGGCGGATATCGATGAAGAGCACATCGGGCTCATAACCGGGTTCTCGGTGCAGGTTATCCTTGATGAAATAAAGAAAGTGCTGCAGGATTTTAACATAGAGTTTGACAATTGGTTCAGTGAAAAACAACTGTACCATGACGGCAGTATTGCCGGTGTTATCGGGGAACTTGAAAAAAAGCATGCAGTCAAGCAGGAGGACGGGGCAACGTGGTTTTTATCGACGCATTACGGAGATGAAAAGGACAGGGTATTGAAGAAGCAATCCGGTGAACTGACCTACTTTGCATCGGACATAGCATACCACGTGAACAAGTATGCCAGGGGCTATGATATGCTCATCAATATCTGGGGTGCAGACCACCACGGATACCTCCCGAGGATTAAAGCAGCACTGGCAGCACTCGGTTACGATGCGGAAAAACTCAGGGTGATGTTCGTCCAGATGGTCCGGTTAACAAGGGGAGATAAACCCGTTGCCATGTCGAAAAGAGCCGGGGAGTATGTAACACTCAAAGAACTGGTAGATGAGGTCGGGGGCGATGCAGTGCGATTTTTCTTTTTACAGCGCAGCCATGAGAGCCAGCTCGTTTTTGACATAGAGCTTGCCAAAAAGCAGTCCCAGGAAAATCCCGTGTACTATGTCCAGTATGCCCATGCGAGGATTTCAAGCATATTCGGTTTTGCGGAAACAAAGGGCTGGAATACGGATGCGTTACAGCACCGGCAGGACTATGTTTTCAGCGGACAGGAAAAGCGATTGCTGTCGCAGTGCTTGTTGTACCCGGGGCTTATCGCGGAAATTGCCGTAAAGAGAGAACCCCATAGGTTAACGTATTATCTCATGGACCTTGTCGGCATACTGCATAAATATTATACCGACACAAGGGTCGTTGATAGCGGCAGCGATACGGACCAACGACTTTTGTTGATGAAAACGGTAAAAATTGTTTTAAAGAATGCACTTGAACTTCTGGGCATAAACGCTCCGGAGAAAATGTAGGTGCAGGGATCGCAGGATGGAGTTCGCGGAACAGGACTTATTGTAGGATAGAAAATAATTCTAAGAGGAACCGAGGAGGTAATTATGAGAGATATGGAAAGGATAAAACCAAAGTACAATGTAACATTGGATAACAAGCAGATCGTCATGCTGATAATTTCATCCCTTGTAATACTGGTACTTGTATTTATTATAGGCTTTGTGCTGGGCAAGAACGCGGGAATCAGGGAATCCAAGGAGGCTTCGGCATCATCCCGGGGGAACATGCCGCAAAACGCAGTGGTCTTTACCCAGCAGACCATGCAATCGTCCGCGCAGCCTTCAGGGCAGGGTGTAACACAATCCGCCGAGGAGGGGCAGCAGGCTCCGGCAGTTGAACAAGCACCCGGGGGGGCCGTAACACAGACGACGGCTGCCGTTAAGCATACGGAATTGACATTCTACAAGTCCCTGACGCAAGGCAAACAGGGAAAAGAAGAGAAAAAGCCGGCCAAAAAGGCGGAAAAGAAAAGAATAGAAAAGAAAAAGACGGCACAGGTTGCGAAAGGTAAATTCAGCATTCAATGCGGTGCATTCCGGGAGAGAGCGCAGGCGGAGCGATTGACTTCGGAACTGAAAAAGAAGTACAACCTTGCTTCGTGGATAGAACCGATTACAGGGAAAGAAGAAAAACTGTACAGGGTAAAGGTCGGACATTTTGAAACAAGAGAACAGGCACAGAATTACCAGAAACACAGGCTTTTGCCAAAAGGCCTCCGGAACTGTGTTATAACGGTAGACAAATAGAAGGAGACAACATGGAATTTCTTGGTGGATTGAAAAGAACGTGTTACTGTGGAGAGATCTCTTCCGCTCACCGTGAAAAAGAAGTTATACTGATGGGCTGGGTCCACAGGAGAAGGGATCACGGCGGGCTCATCTTTGCGGACCTCAGGGACAGGGAAGGTATTGTCCAGGTCGTGTTTAACCCGGAGACTGACAAATCCGCGTATGAAAAGGCAAAACTCATTAAGCCTGAATACGTTATTTTGATAAAAGGCAGTGTTCGGGAAAGGCCGCAGGGTACCGAGAACAAGGAGATCAAAACAGGGCTCTATGAAGTGGAGGTCAAAGAACTCCGCATCCTGAATGAAGCCAAGACCCCTCCATTCCCCGTAGCCCAGGAGAAGGTGGATGTTGATGAGACAACAAGACTCCAGTACAGATACATCGATCTCAGAAGAGAGAAAATGAGGGCTAACCTGATCATCCGTCACAAAGTAACGAACCTTGTAAGGGAATTCCTGAATTCGGAAGGTTTTATAGACATTGAAACGCCCATATTGACGAAGAGCACGCCAGAGGGTGCGCGGGATTTTCTTGTACCGAGCAGGCTGAATCCCGGTAAGTTCTATGCATTGCCGCAGTCACCCCAGTTATTCAAACAATTGCTCATGGTGTCCGGGTTCGATCGCTATTTCCAGATCGCACGGTGTTTCAGGGATGAGGACCTGAGGGCAGACCGGCAGCCGGAGTTTACACAGATCGATATCGAAATGTCTTTTATAGAGATGGAAGACCTGATGGGGATCATGGAAAGGCTGTTTGTAAGGATCTTTAAAACATTTAAAGGTATAGAACCGGTACGGCCCTTTTACCGGCTGTCATACGACGAATCAATGAGGCGGTTCGGCAACGACAAGCCGGACATGCGGTTTGGCATGGAACTCGAAGAACTGAACGATATTTTCGCGGGAACGGGATTTAACGTGTTCAAAGCGGCTATAGCAAACAAAGGACTTATAAAAGGTGTGAAAGCAGAACAGGACTTTTCGAGGAAGGAAATAGAAGAACTCGAGCAGTTCGTTCAGCAATACAAGGCAAAAGGGCTTGTATGGCTGAAGATGAAAGACGGAGCGTTATCGTCCCAGGTTGAAAAATTTCTGTCCGAAGAAGAAAAAAACAGTCTTAAAAAACTGTTCGGTATGAAAAACGGAGACACGGTCTTTGCAGTTGCGGATGCATCTCCGAAGGTCGTCAACGATGCCATGTCGAACCTCAGGCTGCACCTCGGCAGGAAGCTCAACCTCATAAAGGATAACGACTACAAATTGTTATGGGTAACCGGTTTTCCTGCTTTCGAGTACAATGAAGAAGAAAAACGCTATGATTCCGTCCACCACCCCTTTACCTCCCCAAGAGACGAAGACATTGCGATACTGGAACAATCTCCGCTCAAGGTCAGATCAAAGGCCTATGACCTTGTGCTCAATGGTACCGAGGTCGGAGGAGGCAGCATCCGTATACATAACAGCGAAGTCCAATCAAAGGTATTCAGGCTGCTCAACATATCGGACGAATCTGCGCGGGCTAAATTCGGTTTCCTGCTCGATGCACTCCAGTACGGAGCACCGCCGCACGGCGGCATAGCATTCGGTCTTGACCGGCTTGTGATGATACTGACCGGTTCGGAATCGATTCGGGACGTTATTCCGTTCCCGAAGACCCAGAAGGGCACCTGTCCGCTGACGGATGCACCGTCGGATGTTGACGACAGGCAGTTGAAAGAATTATTTATCAAGAAAAACATAAAGGCTTAGGAGGAGAAATGCCGGAAAATACTGTACCACATGCAAATCCAGACACCATTTACGATAAAATAGGTGTTGCTACCATTGTCCTTTCGTTCCTCGTTATCCCGCTCTTGAAATTCGGCAACGAGTTTATATGGATAAAGACGACGGTACTGATAGCAGTTACCATGATCCTTACCTTTCTCTGGCTGATAAGGGCAGTAGACAGGCGGGAACTTATCTTTCCAAAGACATCTCTTTGGCTGCCGATGCTTATCATGATCGGGATTGTGTTCGTGCATCTCGTGCATGTGACGGACATCTGGAGAGCGGTGGACATGATGATAAGGCTGGGTGCGAACATATTCTTCTGGTTCTTTACCGTGCTGTACGTGAGAAAGAAGAGCCATGTAAAATGGATCATCATTGCGATGGCCATATCCGTATTTATCGTGTCCATGTACGGAATTATGCAGTTCTACGAGATCCTGCCGTGTCCTTATGATATATACGGAGAGAAGGATCCTTCATCCACCATAGGGCTTACCAATTTCTCCGCGGAGTGGATGGTCGGTTTTATGGGGCTTTTCATCTTTGCGTTCTTCATCGAGGATTTCAACATCGAAACAAAGACAGCCCTGTTCTTCCTCTTCATTCCTTCATATTTTTACTTTATCCTGACAAAGGCAAGGGCAGCATGGATGGGGTTTATCCTGTCAAGCCTGGTTATGTTCGGGTTCTTAATATACCAGTGGATAAAGCTCAAGAAACAAAAAGATACCTCTGCCGTACAGTCCGTTAAGCAGAAAACAGTACCTTCTGACGCGGAGGTCCCAAAGGGAGTTTCAAAGGGAAGGAGGATCTCTGTTCTTATAACATTTGCTACCCTTGTGATAATAGGCGGCACAATCCTTTCCGTTACACATTTCGGGAAAAAGAAGCAATTTGCATCCATATACTCAACAGTCCGGGATGTAGAAGAGCCCCATACCAATACTATAAAAGATATATACGACCTGCTCATCTCTAAAATTACAACGAAAGACCCGTCTATCAATTTCAGGTTTATGGCATGGCGGAGTACCTATGATACATGGAAGCACAATCCCGTACTTGGCGTGGGAATCGGCCAGGTTGAGGTGGATATTCATAAGTATCAGGTGCCGCAGCTCCGGCAGATCATATCAAAGACCTACCAGGTGTTTTCCGAATCGCATAACGACTGGCTGCAGATACTTGCAGAACTGGGCATTATAGGGTTTCTCGCATTTTTGTGGATTGTCCTGAATATCGCGGTGAAACTCATAAGACTGGCGAGACAAAATGTAGCAAGCGAAGATAAATTCCTTTTATCCCTTGCAATCGGCGGCGGCATCATGGGTATCCTGATAGCAGCCATATTCAGCTTTCCTCTTCAGGAACCAGCTTCAAGCATGTATTTCTGGGGGCTGATAGCGCTGGCTGATGTTTTGTACAGGGGCTTTGATGAAGGAAACGGGGAGGTCAATGCGAGGAAGCAAAAGAGGATTGCGGCACCGCAGATGCCCGCATACCTGCTTGTCGTAGATCCTTCTGCAAAGGGCAAAATACCTGTTGCATTAAAACAGCTTGTATTGATAGTGGCGATCACCCTCAGCGTGTTTTCTGTTTTTGCATTGCCCATTTATGCCGGGCGTACAGCGGTTGCAGAGAACCATATCAAAGACGGCGTTGCGTACAGAAACAGGAGAGATTTCCCTGATGCTGTCAGGGAATTCAACGATGCGATAAGGCTGAACCCGTTTGAGTACATCTACTACTTCCACAGGGCGATCGTACTGTTCAACACGGGCGAACTCCAGCAGGCCATATCCGACCTCGACCAGTCGATAAAGCTCAGTCCTTATTTCGGCCTTGCATACAGGCTGAGAGGAGGCGCATATTTCGCCACGGACAATTGTCCGAAGGCTGTGCCTGATTTCGATAAAGCACTGCAGTTCCTGCCCCCGCTCGTCGGTGAGATCGGGAACCAGCTTGTTGCGTGTGATGTCCGGTTGAATAAATTCGACGATGTCCTTAAAGTTGCAGCCCTGCAGCTGAAATTCAACCCCAAGGACAAGGATGCCTATTACAACATCGGCAACGCAATGTTCCTGAAGGGGGATTATAAAGGCGCGCTTGCAAATTACGAGAAGAGCGTACAGCTGGACCCGTCTTTCCAGGGCGGCTTGTTAAATATAGCAATGGCCTATTATTACCAGAAGGACTTTAAGACCGGGAACATCTATTTTGAAAAGGCAAAGCACATTAACCCGGCAAATCCTGTCTTATGGTACGATCAGGCGGTAGGATTGGTGCTTGAGGGTAAGAAAGCCCAGGCATTGGACAGCCTGAAAAAAGCTATCCAGATGAAGCCGGATCTGAAGGTATCTGCGCTCGAAGAGCCTTCTTTTGCGCCGATAAGGGACACGCCGGAATTCAAGAAGCTGATGGGACCTAAACTCATGAACAAGTACGAGGAAATAGAAAAGCTGCAAGACATGATAAAAGGCATGAAAAAGAAATAACGCATGTTAGGATGTCATTGCGAGGAGTGAAACGACGAAGCAATCTGCAGGCAGAGGGATTGCTTCTACGTCAAAGGCGTATCGCAATGACAGGACTATGTGTTTTTTTCGGATATTCGCAGAACACCTTTTTTCCCCGCTCAAAGACGTAAGCCAGAGGACTTGATACATAGGCTCGTGAGCCTCTGGCCGACTTTTGTATTCTTGCAAATGCATTTTTTACGATAGCGTATCGGGAATGATCAGCGATGATTCTGTAGCGGACAGAACATCCCGCGCGGATACGCCGTTTGCAAGCTCCTTGAGTAACAACCCCTTGTCCGTAACATCCATGACGCAGAGGTTCGTTATGATCATGGATACGCATCCGTAACCTGTTGCAGGGTAGGTAAGTTCCCGCACGATCTTCGGTCTCCCGTCCCTGGTTGTATGCGACATCATAACGATGATATTTTTTATGCCCGCGACAATATCCATTGCACCGCCGATGCTCGGCAGCATGCCCGGGGCTGTCCAGTTGGCAAGGTCCCCTTTTTCCGAGACCTGATAAGCGCCCATGATAGCAAGGTCGATATGCCCGCCCCTCATCATTGCAAACGAAATATCGCTGGGGAAAAAACTGGCTCCTTTGATACAGGTTATCGGTTGTTTCCCGGCATCGACGAGGTCGGGATGTGTCTCACCCTTTTGAGCAAATCCGCCCATGCCGAGCAAGCCGTTCTCCGTATGAAAGAACACCGTTTTTCCTGATGGTATGAAATCAAGCACCATGGTCGGCATGCCGATGCCGAGATTGACACAATCACCGTCCCGGATCTCCGCCGCAGCACGCTGTGCCATTTCTTTCTCATTCATACCAGCGATCATACCGTTCTCCTTTGAGGATCCTCTTCACGAAAATGCCCGGTGTATGGATTGTATTCGGATCAAGCATCCCCGGTTCAACAAGCTCTTCGACCTCTGCTATGGTGACGGCAGCAGCCATTGCCATAAGAGGATTAAAATTTGCACCCGTATACCGGTAAACGAGGTTGCCGTAGAAATCGCCTTTGTACGCTTTTACAAAAGCAAAATCAGCACCAAGGGGCTGCTCGAGTATATACTGCTCGCCCTTGATGTCTCGGCTTTCTTTATCCTTTGCAAGCAAAGTCCCGGCACCCGTCTTGACATAGAACCCTCCTATCCCCGCACCTCTTGCCCTGATGCGTTCTGCAAGCGTGCCCTGAGGCACAAGCTCAAGCCCGACCTTTCCGGCATCGTACAGCTCTTTGAAGGATTTTGTCGCGGTGGGGTATGAGCCTATGTATTTTTTTACCCTCCCGGCTTTGAACAGGATTGCGAGCCCGTATTCATTATCGCCGAGCCTCGAGCCCGGGTTGTTGCTGATAACAGTAATGTCCTTTGTGCCCTTTTCATAGAGCGCCCGGATCAGGTTCTGCGGTATGCCGGCAAGGCCGAAGCCTCCGAACATGATGACTGCCCCGTCTTTTACATCGTGCAGCGCCTCAAGGGATGATGTATATGTTTTGTTGAGCATCAGGCCTCTTTGAAATAGATGTCCGTGATCCTGCCGTCCCTCTGTTTACGGAACATCACTTTTACATCCATTCCAACCTTTGCTTTTTTGATATCCTTCATCTCTACGTTGGAAAGGATTGCGGTGTCGGCACCGTCAAGCTTTATGTACGCAACGATGTAAGGCACCTGTTTGACGGAGGAGGATGTGGCAAAGTATACGGTCGTGTAGCTCAGCAGTTTACCGGTGCCTTTCAGCTCTATCCATGCTGTCTGCTCATAACAGTCCGGGCAGTGTGAGCGCGGCGGGCAGAACACCTTGCCGCATCTGCTGCAGCGTGCACCCATGATCCGTTTGTTCTCCAGGATCTCCCGGAAAAACCGCGACTGTCCCCCGTAGGAGTACCGCATGTTTACATGCATGGTGTCCGGGACCTGAAGGGGCGCGTCCGGATCCGGCGGTACAGCCATGTCCTTCTCAAATGCTTTTATGACCTGTTCTTTTTTTACGCCGATGCGCTTCGCATTCCTGTCCGCCCATTTTAAAAACGTCTGCTTATCCATAGACCACCTTTCGGAAGTTCTCAATCCTATAATAAAGAAGGAAGAGTTTGATACGAAGTGAAGTAAAACACTTGCGTGCTGCCTGATATGCTTTCATAGTATTCTGCGTGGACAACTTCTCGTTCAGCATAAAAGAACACATAATGCATATTGTAATGACAATCCCCTTTAACAAAAAGAGCGTTGTTTTACGAACAGAGGAGAAAACTCTTCCTTCTCTGATGATTTTCTCGCTCACAGCACAAACCTCCATCCTTACCCTCCCTTAGTCCTTATCCCTCTCCAGTACCAGGCACACAGTCCATGCAGCTCCGGGCCCTCCGATACTCTGCACCAGCCAGGTCTTTGCATCTTCGATCTGGCGTTTACCCGCCTCGTCCCTTAACTGCAGAACGATCTCGTTCGTCTGCATAATCCCTGTCGCACCGACTGCATGGCCGCACCCTATCAGACCGCCGCTTACGTTGACGGGAAGTTTGCCGTCCCGCTCAACAATGCCTTCATCGATAAGCCTGCCGCCCCCGCCTTCAGGACAGAAAAAACAGTCTTCATAAGCGATAAGCTCCGTACCGGTGAATGCATCGTGCAGTTCAGCAAGGTCGATATCTTCAAGGGGGTTCCTGATGCCTGCCATGCTGTACGCCTTTTTCGCCGCTATCCTGCTTGATTCAAAACTGTAGAGGTCTTTCCTGTTGCCGATGACTGCCCAGTCCAGTGCAGCGCCGATACCCTTTATCCATACCGGAGGCTTTTTGAATGTCCGAGCCGCGTCCTCCGATGCGAGGATCAGCACGGCAGAGCCCTCGGAGTAAAGGCAGTTGTCGAACCGTTTAAACGGGTAAGCTATCATGGGCGACTTCATAACATCGTCAACAGTCAGGGCGATAGGACTCTGGGCAATCGGATTGAGCAGTGCATTGTTATGATTCTTCACGGAGACCTTTGCCATCTGAATCTCTGTAGGGTTCCCGTATTTTTCGAGATGTGCGATGGTCGTCAGTGCAAACGAACCCGCTGCTGTTCTGCCGGTGGGCTGCTCATACGTCATGTCAGCGGTATATGAGATTGCCTTGAGTACCTCGGGGCTCGATTTTCCTGTTTCATAATCAAAACAGTCCGCAGACTTTTCAACACCCACGATAAGGCACACATCATAAAGCCCGGACGCAATCTGTGCAAACCCCGCGCTTATCGCACTGCCGCCCGTTGCTCCGCCCGTGGAGACCCTTATCGCGGGCTTTGGCGCCATGCCGAGATAATCGTGGACAAACAGGTCGGGCTGGAACTGCCGCTCAAAAAAATCATTATATATGCCGTACACGACACAGTCGATCCGGTCTTTTGTAATGCCTGCATCCTCGAGCGACATCTTTACCGCATCAAACGCAAGCTCGAAGTAGGTCTTTTCAATCCACCGGGACCTGAACTGCGTTGTACCGATACCCACGACGCCTACCTTCCTCATCACAGCTCCCTTGAAACGACAAGCTTTTGAACCTCGATCGTGCCCTGGGCTGCAATCCATGAGAATGCGTCCCGCAGATACCGTTCGACCGGATAATCCGGGGATGCTCCGTATGCCCCGAGTACCCGGCTTGCAAGTTCAACCGCACTGACCAGTGTTTCGGCAGCATAAAACTTTGCCAGGGATGTTTCTTTTTTGTGTCGCATGCCCTTATCGTGCATCAGTGCAACGCGGTAGGTGAGCAGCCTCGACGCGTCTATCCTTGCAGCAAGTTCCGAGAGCGGAAATGATATCGCCTGATTTTCCATGATAGGTTTTCCGGCAACCGTTCTCTGCTTTGCGAATTTCACGGCCGTATCAAATGCAGCGGCTGCAAGACCGGTAAAGCCCGCTGCAAGGCTTATCCTTGTCGTATTCAGGATCTCGAGTGCGAGCTTCAACCCTTCGTCTGCCTTGCCCAGCAGGTTCTGTTCGGGAACAAAGAGGTTATCAAGCCTTATGTTGAATGCCCGGTGTCCCCTCAGCCCCATGGTCTGTGCATGGCTCTCGAAAACAAGCCCCTCGGGCTTGCCCTCGAGGATAAAACCGCTGATGCCTTTTCCGCCCTTTTCAGGGGATGTTTTTGCAAAAAGTATATAAAATTCCGATATGTCGGCAAACGTGACAAGCCTCTTCCTGCCGTTTAAAACATATCCCTTCTCTGTTTTTGCTGCCGTGGATTTCATGCCTGCGGGATCGGAGCCCGGTCCTTCATCCGTGAGTGCATAACATCCGACCATACCGTTTGCAAGTCTTGTAAGGTAATTTTTCTTTTGCTGTTCGGTGCCTCCGAAGAGCAGGCCGTGTGCAAACAGCTGTGCGATCTCAACCAGCGGTATCAGGGCAGGGCATGCATAGCCGACCTGTTCTGCAACAACGCAGACATCGAGCGTGCTGAGCCCCATGCCGTTGTAATCTTTTGGTACCGACATGGCGGTGAGGCGCAGGGGGGGAGCAAGGAGTTTTCTTACCAGCGTTTCGGGAACTACATCGTCACGGTCTATTTTTTCAGCAAGGGGTGTCACCTCTTGTGCCATATAATCCCTTGTCTGCCCCCGCAGTTTTATCTGCGCGTCTGTTAGAAAAACATCTGTCATAACAGCCTCCTTGTAGGTGCGGCAGGAGCAATTCATGAAATGCTCCTCCGGAAACGAACCTTTTGATTATTTTATCAATATCAGAACAAACATGATTGTGCAAATAGATTTGGTAAGTTTAATAAAATGAAAACAGCGGCAGTTTCCCTGAAAGGCTTCTTTATCCCTTGTTGGTCCAGATTGACCTGTTTGCCATGTAGCCCACATACGCCACAACAATAACGGTACCTATCAATACCTGTAACGCTGATTTTTCGATTACCCCGTATGCAAAAGAAAATATACCGGTCAATAAAATAGAATGCACAAGGCTCCTCATGCGCCCCAGGAGACTGTTCTTCGTTGGATACCCGTCTGTTCCGTCTGGACCGGGCATTAATTTAAACTCAAGTGCTGTTGTTAATTGTTTTATGAACTTATCCGATATTGCCGGATAGGCTTTTTGAAGCTCTTTGTAACGCAATAAAGCTTCTTTTTCGAGATTGTTTTCCACACAGGCGTTTGCATAGCGCTGATGCTCCGCTTCATTGGACGGATCGTGCACAATATCTTTCCATAGGTCCTGTTCTAACATGCAATGCAGTATAGCATTAATCCATAAAAATGCCAGACGTTTTCGGTTTCTTATTCCTGTTGACAATCCCGTTCTTCCTTCATAGTTATTAACCTGTGAAACCTGAAAATCCGAAGACGGTCAGCTTAAAACAATTCCGGACAATCATCTCCCGGCACTATCAAAAGCACGGACGGGTACTGCCGTGGCGCAATACAAAAAACCCTTACCATGTCCTGGTTTCCGAGGTGATGCTCCAGCAGACGCAGGTTCAGAGGGTTATCACGAAATTTGAGGAGTTTATCACTGCGTTCCCTGATTTTTCATCACTCGGGAAAGCCACGCTCAAAGAGGTACTCCGCGTATGGCAGGGTATGGGGTATAACCGCCGCGCCATTGCGCTGAAAGAGACAGCAGCGCGGGTGATGCATGATTTCGACGGCACACTCCCGGATTCTGTTGATGCGCTTGCAGCGCTTCCCGGGATCGGCAGGGCGACCGCCTCTGCAATCCGTGCCTTTGCATTCAACAGCCCGTCTTTTTTTATCGAAACAAATATCCGGAGGGTCTTTCTCCATTTCTTCTTCAAGGACAGGAACAACGTCAAAGATATCGAGATCCTTCCGCTTGTTGAAAAGACACTGAATAAACGTAACCCCAGGGAGTGGTATTATGCACTCATGGATTACGGTGTAATGCTCAAGCAGCAATACCCGGAGATCAATCAGAGGAGCGCCCATTATCAAAAGCAGAGCCCTTTTCAGGGGTCGAACAGACAGGTAAGAGGGAGAATAGTGAGAGCCCTTATCAAGGGGCATGCCTCATCGGGCGAGATCGCGCGGATGCTCATGCTTGATGCCGGACAGACCAAAAAGATGCTCGCTCAACTTCAAAAAGAAGGGTTTATCGTAAAGAAAAGAACAGGCTATTCTATTGCAGAATAGAAGTGACTGTGCACGGATTGCTCTCCCTGTCGTTTTCATGTATGCTGAATACAAAGGAGGAAACAGAAGATGAATACAAAACATTTGCTCTGGTCAGGGGTTATTTTATTGCTGCTTGCCACCGTGGTATACGCAGCTTCGCCAAAGATGCAGGACGGGCTATGGGAGATAACAACGTCGATGGAGATGAAAGGCATGAAGATGCCGTTTCCCATGAAGCCGGTAACGCAGACACAGTGTATCTCGAAAAAGGACGTTCAGGACCCGGAAAAAACAGTGCCTCAG
>DAHXOM010000190.1 GCA_027364825.1 bacterium
GCGGTAACTACGAAATAATATTTCGTACCATTGGTTAGTCCTTTAACCGTGTAATTCGTAGCCGTTGTCGTGCCTGTTCTGGTATATGGTCCTCCCGATACGGTTGCATCGTAAACGTTGTAGCTTGTTGCACCTTTTGACGCGTTCCATTGCAGCGTTACCTGCGAGTCCGCTGGTGTTGCAACAAGATTTGTTGGAGCGCCCGGCTTAGAACCGGAACTCTTGGAACTACCCGAACAACCCGACATGACCAGCATGGCAAGCATACCAATCGTTATAAAAGTAAAAATGGTTTTTATTCGCATAACAGCCTCCTCTTTGGGGAAACAATTTTTATGAAATATTAATGGGGATTATATCCTGTTTGTCAAGGTAACCATCATAGATTGGATTTTCTTTTCAAGAGCAGGTAATCGGAATATCGGTGATTATAATAACCTCTTGCTTGATAGAGCCGTGCCGCCGGTAAGACAAGAAAAACGGAGCATCCTTGCAAAATCGCCCCTCACAATGACAAACAGAAAAATTCTTTCGCACCGGGTGGATTTATAAGAACAATGCAAGAGTCAAAGTTCATCATTTTGCATGAGAGAAAGGCGGCACTCGGATTTGAACCGAGGATAACGGTTTTGCAGACCGCTGCCTTACCACTTGGCTATGCCGCCATATCATACGTCAGAAAGGGATGCTGCGCCGGACAGCGAGCTTACTCCAAAAATTAAACTCATCATTATATCTCCGCCCTACAGAGCGGGACTTTCTAACGGGGTAAATAAAAAAAGCGGGCGATGGGATTCGAACCCACGACATTCGCCTTGGCAAGGCGACATTCTACCACTGAATTACACCCGCTTAATGCAATTGAATTTATATAAAAACTTTTTTAAAGTCAAGCAACAGCTTGAATCCCGCCTGAAATCGAGTAAGGTATTGACAGGGACTCCAAAAAAATATATGGATATTCCATATTATGCAGAGGGTTAAATTTATAGCTTTTCTCATACTTGCGGTTTTCCCGTGGTTTTCACAACCACTCTATGCACAGCAGTATATAAGCCAGGGCTCATGGGCCATTGCACTCGTCAGGAGCGCAGGATGGGAGAAAGACGGCATACCCGCCAGGCCCTATATGAATGATTACTACGATCTGCTGTCCGGCAGGAACTTTATCAATGTGAACCTTAGAAGCTATACGTCGAGATTGGGGGACACTCCCGATACGCTTATCTACCGTGTCAATGTTGCCCACAGCGGCAGGTACCACCTTATCGTATACGTGACCGGAAACCCGTTGTTTTTCGGAATAGACAAAACGAGTGTTGCCTCTTCGTCATCGGGAGCATGGGGCTATCAGGACCTCGGTACGTTTATCCTGAGCAGGGGTATGCACAGCCTGAGTATCACCATACCGGAGGGATGTTCGATAGCGGCACTTTATCTGAGTTCATTCGCCTCCGGCTCTGTAGCACCTGTAGCCGGCTGGAATACGTCCGGAATACTCGACAACGGCACAGCAGTCCAGACCATGGGCATGATGCTGCATACATACGAACGGCTCCCCGTATCCGGGACCATACCGTACACGATACAATCCGGCGGTAACGCAGATAAGCTCATGTTCCGAACACCTTCAAACGCTGTTATCAGTCTTACTCTTGCCTTTCCCGGACCTTCGGACGGATACGTAATGATCGACAGTTCTGTTGTTTTTAATTACAGCACTCCGGGCAACCAGGCAATCCCTGTAAAACTGGGTGCGGTAAGTATCGGCGTAGGCACGCATACGGTCTTCTTAAAGGTCAACTCCGGACAGATGCCTGCTTCCGTTGTTATAAACAATCTGAATACCTCCCCGGATGCATTTGCCAGCGTCATGAATGCTCAGGGATACAACTTTGGTCCTAATAACCAGCCTGCGTCTTACAGCAGTGCCGTGAATGCACTCGCAAAATTCAAACAGGATGCCCGGATCGTCTACACCACGTATTATTCCCCTGGATTCCCCGCTGCTCCTCTGAAAGATCAGTCATTTCCGCCGGTGTCCGGATGCGGTGATACAACCGGTGCCATACTGTACAAGCCCGGATCCGTTACAATACCGGACAATACCTTTATAGCAGTTGCTCCGTTTGAAAACCTCACCGGCACAAAGGATGCAACGGCGGTCATCTCCGGCAGTCTGCAGGAGGCGTTGATTGAATCAAGCAACGTATGGGTTACTGACTGGGATAAGGTAGCGGATCAGCTGGTACATTATGGATTTGAACGGGGCATTCCTATAGGTATGACGCTTGCAAAAACGATCGTATCAAAGCTCAGGGTAAACATGATTTTATACGGCTCGATCCTTGAGTATGATTACAGAAGGGGCGCGGACGGCAACTATGACATTCCGAGCGTCGGCATAGAATTGAACCTTTTAAATGTGCAGACCGGCAGGGTGCTGTTTGCCGGATCATTTGCACAGAGCGGTAAACAGGGAGAATCATTGGAAGATACGGCCAGGTCGCTCGCATCTGCCATCTTCAGCGAGATGAGCAAATGAAATCGCGTTCCTTACTGTCGATTTTCTTACTCTTTGCTGCAGGATGTGCTGCTCCTCTCAGCCAGTTTACGTCATCGCCTCAACAGATAAGGAATATAAGCTGCGTTGCCGTTCTGCCGTTTGAAAACCTCTCCCAAAACATCAATGCAGGACCGATTGTTTCAGACATTGTTTCAATAAAGGTAATGGGGATCGGCGACTTCAGTGTCATGACGAGGACGGAAGTTCAGGACATGCTCAACAGCCGTGGTATTATATTCAAAAGCGGCATACCGGTATCCGATGCAT
>DAHXOM010000193.1 GCA_027364825.1 bacterium
GGTCGGATGCTGGCGGAACATCGAAAGAAAGACAAGGAACGGCAGCGTAACATTGAAAACGAACCTGGACAGAATGCGGTTGTCCCGCTCTTCCACGAGTCCCGACACACGGGCAAGCATGCCGATTATAATCAGAAAAAAGGCTTCTAAAAGTGTATCATTCATTTTTATACAAAAAAGGCGAGGTTTTGCCCCGCCTTTACGCAAACCTGCAATCCGCATTCAATAGATAATCCCCCCTCTCCCCCCTTTAGTAAAGGGGGGTAGGGGGGATTTGAAAACAGATCAATGATAGCATCAAAACATGTTTGCGGATGTTTGGCGTTCTCCGATTAATGTCTGCTCCTTCTATGCCTTACCACGTGCTTTTTGAATTTCAGTTTCTCGAATACAACGACCTGGTTTTTCCCGGTTATTACCGCATTGTTGAAGAGCTGTTTTATAAGCACGTAATCCTGCGGCTGAACAGCGTATGCATCCGAAAGCATCGTGCCGGTATAGCCCAGGTGTTTCTCAAGTCTTTTGTAGGAAACAGTAAAGCTGCCGAACTTGTTGGTGTAAGACGTATTGTCCGGCATATAACGTATTCTGTATCCGTCCGGTATATTAAAGGTAACGATATTCTTCTTTTCGAAGTTATAACCGATTAGAAGAGTATAGGTCCTTTTATCACGCGCCACAATCTGGGAAAGATTTTGCAGGGACATGTTCGGCACCTTTACAATCAGAAGGTCCCCTGCCTTTATAACATAATCCTGGCAGGTAAAATGAAGACTTATGTCCACCGGTATGTTCAGGCTGTAGATATCGGATATGCTGTAACTGCTCACGATTGCGCCGGGGCACACGTCATTTGCAGTTCCTTCCATAAATGATTTCCTCTGGATGGGTTTCATGTCCCGCAGCATGGATTTTTCATACATGCTGTACACTCCGTTGTAGGTAAGCTTCATGGAAATATCTATGGAACCGTTGTTTGTTATGTTTACCGTCCTGTCGTCGATGATACTGTTCGTCTCTGCGGGAAACACCGGTGTTTTTATAATGATCGCCTTATCCGGTTGTATGATTACAACGTCCCTGCCCTGGTCCATGGGAGGAAGGTCGCGGTAACCCGTGACGTCGGACGTCGAATCAAGGAACCAGAAGCCCTTGTCCCGGGGGACGGCAACGATTTCATGATCGAATTGTCCCGGTGACGGCAACGCCGGATCCATCTTTGCTATACCCGCGGTATCAACCAGCACCGGATACGCTGTTACCCCTATATGCTTGAGCATTGCTATGAGCAGTGTTGCGTGGTCCTTACAATCACCGTATTTGTTCTTAAATATGTCCATGGCTTTATGCGGCTTATACCCTTCTATGCCGAATTCTATTCCGACATAGCGGATATTGAGGGAAACATAGTTGTATATTGCACGTATCTTTTCATCCCTGGTTGAAAGTCCCTTCGTCAGTTCCCCGATCTTTTGATCAAGGGCCGGGTCGGTTTCATATTGACTGCCTGCAAGCCCCCAGTACCAGGTTGCCAGCGCATCCCACGACGGAACAGTGCTGACAGCAACACGGTTGGAGATATCGGACATGGGCGGCATATTCTGTTCGGGTATGATCTGGGTTATATTTTTAAGTTCCCATGTGTACACTACCCTGTTCCCCTTTTCAACAATAGAAGGCGGACCGCTGAAATTATACTGCTTATAATCAAACTTCATGCCTTTGGGGAAACTCAGTTCGTAGGTCGACAACTCTATCGGATCGCTTGTCTGAAGGTGGTCGCTGTCAAAAAAGTTATTGTCCATATACGGTTTTATGGTTGTTATCCTCACCTGGTAATCTATGGTGGATTCGGGAGTACATCCCGGCATGGTTATGGTTCTGTACTTGATATCCGAGTAAATGGGAGCACTGACGATAAAAGGCGGTGTCACATCGTTGATTGCCTTCTTGTCCGGCTTTAATATCTTGCCGTCGGGTGTAATCGTTTTTGCATCGAGGATCTCTATTTTCTGGTATTCTGTGGAGTAGGGCAGCACAACTTCACAGTAGTCATTTACCCCTCTCTTGTTGAGTATCTTTATTTTTTCATGCTCCAGTGTTGTATAGGTGAAATTGCCGAATACGGTTGTTCTGTCTATATCTTTTAGAATAATCGCGCCTGCCTCATGCTGCGGTTGATCCGCATGGGCATAGACCGGCATGAACAGGGCGACAATTAATAGAATCAAGAAATTTTTCATGTTCTCTCCTTTTTGTAAATGTTAGTCAGCTTCATTGAAATATCAATAGCCCTTGCGGAATGGGTAATTGCACCTGTTGATATAAAGTCCGGACCTAACCCTGCTACTGCCTTTATGTTCCCGAGGGTAATGTTACCGGAAACCTCTGTCAGGACTTTACCACGGGCCAGGGAGAGTGCCTGTTCCAGCTTTTTGAGATCCATGTTGTCGAGCAGTACGATATCTGCGCCGGCAGTTATTGCCTCTTTTAATTCCTTCATATCTTTAACTTCAACTTCGACCTTATGATACGGTTTGATCCGCTGGATGTGTTTTACGGCTTTTTTTATATTGCCTGCCGCTTTTATATGATTGTCTTTTATCAGAATACCGTCGAACAGACCGAATCTGTGGTTTGTCCCCCCCCCTGCCCTCACAGCATATTTTTCAACGATACGCAGTCCTGGCGTGGTTTTTCTCGTATCAAGCAATACTGTGTCTGTGCCCGCAAGCTCTTGGACATACAGACGGGTAAGAGTAGCTATTCCGGACAGTCTCATCAAAAAATTGAGTGCTGTACGCTCGGCCTTTAAGAGTGAAGATGCACGCCCCGTTACATTGACCAGTATTTTACCGCTTTTTACGCTCTCCCCGTCCTGTACCATGCAGGTAAATCTTACCCGGGGATCTATTCTTGTAAAGACCTGCCCTGCAACCATAAGACCGGCAACGACCGCATTTTCTTTGACCCTGATAATACCGGAGGCAAAAAACGCATCATCTATAATGGTGTCCGTCGTAATATCGCCGGTTCCAATATCTTCATCAAGAGCTGCAGCAATAAGGCGTTCTAATCCTCTCATTTCAGCAATTCTTTCATCCTGTTCATGGAAGCATTGAGCTGCTCATACCGCTCCCTTATCTGGTTGTTGGTAGTCTTCGTCTCCTCAATGACCTCCTGCGGCGCCTTTTTCAGAAAATCCTCATTACTGAGCTTGTATTTATATTTTTCGAGATCGGACTGCAGCCTGCCCATCTCTTTTTCAAGGCGCTGTATCTCGACAGACGGCTCGATGACCCCGGCAAGGTGGACGTGGATGGTTAACCCGTCCAGGTGGTCGGCTGCACTCCCCTTTACATCCTCTCCTGCTGTTTGCTGGTCGAGTATGTTACCGTGGACCATTTGAGTTATATAGTTTGAGTACTTACCCGTCAGGATTATTTTTTCTTCTGCACCGGTAAAACTCAGGCCAACCTGGCTTGCCGCAGGGACATTGCATTCCGCCCTTATATTCCTTATTTTCGTTATAATTTCGATGACGGTATCGATCTCAACCGCAAAAGCCCCGGCAGAGTCGTCTGCGCTGATAAGCTGTGCCGGATCCGGATAGGGTGCATGCATGATCGAATCATCCTTCTCCGTATCATATCCGGGAGTGTGCCGGATAATATGATATATCTCCTCGGTAACAAAGGGTATGAAAGGATGAAGAAGCCTTATTATGGTTTCATGGACAAACAGCATATTCTCGACCGGCCTCTTGTCGGATGAGGCGTTGGAATAAATCTTGACCATTTCGAGGTACCAGTCGCAGTACTCATGCCAGACAAACTGGTACAGGACTGTTGCTGCATCATTGAACCGGTAGTTTTCTATGGCATCCTTCACATTCAGTATCGTAGTGCGGAGCTTATTATTAATCCATGCATCGATAGGAATGACGTTCTCCTGTTTCGGCGGGTGGGTCAATCCCGACTCTGTCACTTTCATCATGAGAAATCGTGTACTGTTCCACAGCTTATTTATAAAATTCCTGTAACCGGTTATCCGCTGTTCCGAAAGCTTTATGTCGCGTCCCTGTGCCGCCATTGATGCAAGGGTAAACCTGAATGCGTCCGTTCCATACTTATCTATGATAATAAGGGGGTCTATGACATTCCCTTTTGTTTTGCTCATTTTCTTGCCGAACTCGTCCCGTACAAGGGCATGGATATACACGTCCCTGAAAGGAACATCCCCCATGAATTTTAACCCCATCATCATCATACGGGCAACCCAGAAAAAGAGTATATCGAAGGCCGTAATAAGGATGCTGGTAGGATAGTAATACGCAAGCTCCGGGGTTTTGTCCGGCCAACCGAGCGTTGAAAACGGCCAGAGAGCCGAGGAAAACCACGTATCAAGGACATCTTCGTCCTGATGAATATTCGTACTGCCGCATTTTTCACACGCCTGCGGTGTCTGTGTCGAAACGGTTATACTCTTACAATCGTCACAATACCATGCCGGGATCCTGTGTCCCCACCAGATCTGCCGCGATATGCACCAGTCCTTGATGTTTTCCATCCACTCGAAATAAGATTTTTCCCACTGCTGCGGAATGATCCGCGTCCTGTGCTCTTGGACGGCTTTGATTGCTTCCTGGGCAAGCGGACTGGTTTTAACAAACCATTGGGTGGAAACCATGGGTTCTGTAATGGTCCCGCACCGGTAGCATGTGCCTGCGGATAATTTGTAATCCTCTGATTTTGCGAGTACGCCGAGCTTCTGCAGTTTCTCAAGAATGGCTGCTCTTGCCTTATATCTGTCCATCCCCTGATATTTACCGGCTGCAGCTGTCATTTTTCCGTTGAGATCAATAACCTGAATGGATTGCAGCGAATGCCTCCGGGAAATTTCAAAGTCATCGAAATCATGCGCGGGCGTTACTTTGACGGCACCCGTACCAAAATCGCTATGAACGGCTTGATCTGCTATGACCGGTATCTCCCGTTCCGCCAGAGGAATCACGACCGTTTTACCGATCATCTCTTTGTATCGCGGATCATCCGGATGGACTGCGACAGCAGTATCCCCAAGCATGGTTTCAGGCCTTGTGGTTGCAACCGTTATCCCTTCATTCCGTCCGGTAAAGGGATAAAATATAAAGTAGAGTTTACCAGCTTCATCTTTATGTTCCACCTCGAGATCGGACAGTGCGGTAGAACATCGCGGACACCAGTTAATGATATATTCGCCCCGGTAAATAAGACCTTCGTTGTAGAGCCTGACGAACACCTCTTTAACAGCCCGCGACAATCCTTCATCCATGGTAAAACGCTGCCGTTTCCAATCGCATGCCACCCCGAGTTTCATTAACTGATTGACAATCGTATCGCCTGATTGCTTTTTCCATTCCCACACGCGCTGTATAAACTTTTCCCTGCCTATTTTGAACCTGTCGAGTCCTTCTTTGGCAAGTTGTTTTTCAACGACATTCTGAGTAGCTATTCCGGCATGGTCGGTACCCGGGATCCAGACAGTATTAAATCCCTGCATCATCTTGTAACGTACCATGATATCCTGCAGGGTGTTGTTCAATGCATGTCCCATGTGCAGGGAGCCCGTGATGTTTGGAGGGGGAATAACGATTGAATACGGCTGCCGTTTGTCCGGCTGTGAGTGAAATAAACCCTTCTGCAGCCATTCGGCGTACCATTTTTCTTCGATATTTTTGTGGGTATATGCCTTGTCCATGTGCTTTACGATAAGCTACTTCTGTAAACCGAAAGACCGCCGGAACGTTAAACAGTTATAGAGGGTTTATGCTTAAGCTTTTTTCTTTGTCGTCTTTAATCTCTGGATCTCTTCCTTGATCATCGTCTCGGTTAAAGCAGGCACTACCTCCCATATAATCTTTTCCGCCACCTCTCGTATGATGGTATCTGCCTTACTCGCGACTATCTGCTGTACAGTATCGGGCAGGAGCTCCTTGAGCAAACCTTCTATTTTTGCAGATGCCTTCTCCAGCAATTCTTCCCTGCTGATACTAACCTGCGGTGCTACTTCGTTATGCGTTACCATGTCAGGTTCCATTGGTTCTATCGGTTCTGTTGGTTCTATCGGTTCTACGATTCCCCGTTCTTCGAATGTTTTTTCGTAGTGTTCCTGCTCCAGGACCGGTTCTTCCGGTTTCGTTGTTTCTGCCTCTTCCATTGCTTCTTCAAGATCGCCGAAACCTACATTGCTCTCTTCTGTCTCACTCAGCAGCTCCGGAGACTTTGTTTCTTCTCCAAATTGCTCTTCCGGCAATTTCTCGACAGGGAATTCCTCCAATAATGGCTCTACTGATGTTTCCTGGGCATGTCCGGTTTTTGCTTTTTCTTCACCGAGAGGGATCGTTTCCCATCCGCTCTCGTCCCCGATGGTGTCCCCGGTTACTTCAAATGTTTCTGCTTCAGAGAGTTCGTGTATTTCCTCCCTGTGTTCTTTGGGCATCACTTGTGCAGGAGGAGGCGGCGGAGTTGGTTTCGGGATTGGAGGTGCCGCCGGCCTTCTTGGAGGAGGCGGAGGTGGTACGCCCGGTCTTGATGTGGGAGGCGGAAGGGGTGCCGGCCTGGAGGCCGCTGTCTTTGCCTCGGCAGGTTTTTTCACCGCAGGCTTGGAAAACAGGGCATTAACTTTGTCAATCAGCGCCTGTGTTTCAAACGGTTTCGAAAGCCATGCATCTGCACCGGCCTGTTTCGCTTTTTGTTCATCAAAAGCCTCGAAAGCTCCTGTTAATAAGAGGACCGGGGTTCCCTGCAAAGAAGGATTACTCTTCACTGCATCGCATACTTCATAACCATTCTTTCCGGGCATGACTATGTCCGTAAGGATTATATCCGGTTTCACTTCTCCTGCTTTTTTTATTGCATCATTGCCGTTATCAACGATGGTAATCTCATATTCAGGAGAAGAAAATGTGATCGATATAACCTTTTGAATAGTTATTGAATCATCAGCGAGTAAAATCTTTTTACCCATAAGTCCTCCTTAATCATTATGTTATCTTTAGTAGCACATACGCCAAAACTGTGTCAAGGATGAAGCAAGGCACTATCAGGAAAATAGCAGCGGGCAAGATTATTGACGCGGTTGAATCTGGATGTTATCTTATGCTGAATATGATCCATCAACCACTTGATTTTGAAAAACCTATTTTTGAATTAGAAAAGAAGATCGAAGAATTCAGGCAGCTGTCGTCTTCAGAGGGTATCGATCTCTCCGATGAGATATCCAGGCTTGAGAAAAAGGTCAAAAAACTTCAGGAGGAAACATTTTCTAATTTGAATGCATGGAAGATCATACAGCTTTCCCGGCATCCGGAAAGGCCGTACACCTATGACTATATCTATCTCATCTCAAATGAATTTATAGAGATCCACGGGGACAGGAGATTCAAAGACGACACCGCCCTGGTTGCCGGTATAGGGTTGCTCGACACGAACCGCGTCGTTTTCATAGGTGAACAGAAAGGCAGAGGTGCAAAAGACCGTGCCTTGAGAAACTTCGGCATGCCGCACCCCGAGGGCTACAGAAAAGCCATGCGCGCAATGGACATAGCACAAAAATTCGGCCTGCCCATTATCACCTTTATCGATACCCCGGGGGCTTACCCCGGTATCGGTGCAGAAGAACGGGGTCAGGCAGAGGCAATATCCGCATCCATATTAAGATTAGCAAGCATCCCGGTACCGGTAATCGGGTGTATCATAGGTGAAGGCAGCAGCGGCGGAGCACTTGCAATAGGTCTTGTCGATAAAATGTTTATGCTTGAATATGCCGTATATTCTGTTATATCCCCTGAAGGATGTGCATCGATCCTCTGGAAGGATCAATCAAAGGCACCGCTGGCAGCAGAGGCTTTAAAGTTAACATCGTATGAATTGCAGAAAGCGGGCATCGTTGATGAGATATTAAAAGAACCGGCAGGCGGGGCGCATAATGATTCCAAAGTAATGGCACAAACAATAAAAGATACTCTTGTGAAGGCCGTTGCAGAGCTTAAATCCATGTCGGCAGATGAGCTTGTTAAAAACAGATATAAACGGTATAGGACTATAGGACAGTTCAGGGAAGGCGTGGAGTAACAATAGTATGGGTAATATATTCGGAATTGATATTGGCAGATATTCAATAAAAATGGCCGGGGTTAAGACGACGATACGGGGTTCGGAACTGAATCTGTCAAAAGAGTTTATTTTCCCTGAGGGAACAGGGGTATTTTCCGATTCAAACACAAACAATCTGAGAGATTTCTTTACGGTTGAAGGACTGGAGTCTGCGGATGTGATCGTCAGCATTCCATCCGACCTGATAGCCGTACATACAATTTCAGTCCCGTTCACCAACGATAAGTTTATTGCAAAGGCAATAGGCCCGGAACTGGAAGAGGTCAGCACACTCAGTCTCGAAGAGACCACGATGGATTACAACATTATACGGAAAGAAGACGGACGTTCCTCGGTAATTACCTTTTCTATGAACAGCGATACCATGAAGCTGTGGCTTGACGCATTCCTGCTCTTCGGTCTGGATCCGAACATAATCGATGTTTCCCACTGTGCTTATTCAAACCTTGCAACGTATTTAAAACTTGATACCCCCTTTGTCGTTATAGACATAGGTCATGCGCACACCTCGCTTTCTTTTATGGACAGCAACGGTCTGTTCCTTGCAAGAGACCTGAGGATAACCGCACCGATGCTGGGGTTAACGACAGGGAAAAATGAACTCAACCGGGAGGTTGCAAACACCTTCATAAACCAGATAAAGTTTGCAGTTGATGCTGCTGAAAAAAGATACAATACGAAAATACAAGCAGCGGTTTTTGCAGGAAGATTCTCCGAAGCGGGGAGTTCATTCGAAAAGCAGCTTGAATTACAGACGTTTTCCGTACCTGTTCATGATATTGTGAAAGTGGCGATCAACGAAAACACCTCTCTGGAGCCGCAGTATACCCTCGCATTGACCTTAACCTTGAGAAGCATCATGAAACGGGCCCGCAATACGGTAAATCTGAGAACGGGCTTGTTCAGATTCCAGCGTGCGATAGAGCAGATAAAAGGGCGATTACTTACTACCCTGATTATAGCGGGCCTACTGGTTATTATGGCTGTCGTGAATATTTCTTACGGCTATGTGAGCTTACGCCATAAGAAAGACACCCTTGAACAAAGGATGCACACCGTGTTCAAAAATGCCTTTCCCAACGAGCCGTCTCTCGGGGATCCGCTCGGTACCATGCACTATCTGGTTTCAAAGGAAAAGAAAAAAGCGGAAAACCTGTCCAGTTCCCTGCCGGTAATCGAGGTGCTAAGAGAATTAAGTACGGCTATACCAAAGGATATAACAGTCGATGTGACAGAACTATCAATAGATCCTGAACAGATAACCCTGATAGGAAAAACCCCTACGATAGATGCCATTGACAAGATAGTGGCCGGCTTTAAAAATCTCAGCAGCGTAAAAGACGTAAAGGTTCTTGATACCAACAGGTCAGCCGATCAAAAAAGTTTT
>DAHXOM010000194.1 GCA_027364825.1 bacterium
CCATGGTCTTCTCAACCGACTCCCGGTAAAGCTTTGCCTGTTCGAGGGCGGTTGAAACCTGATTTACGATACCGACAATGGCTTTATAGTGCTTGTCCGTAAATCGTGACGGCGATCGTTCTTCTTTCAGATAAACACCGATAATCATGCCGAGCACCTCATCCCTGTTCAAGAGAGGGATGACGAGCAGCGTATTGATGTCTTTTAATTTTATATATTTAACCATGGATAACCATTCGATTCCCTGTTCTTCCACAGTAACTACCGGTATCGATATATTGTTTTCCAATACACTATGTGCAAATCTGATCAAGAAGGGCTTTTTTATGCCCAGAAAATCGCTGATGTGTTTCATGTCGATATTTTCCGTTCTGAAAAGCGGCAGTATGTCATTGGGCATATCGATAACCTCGCTCGGTACAAACAAGCCCGTCTGCTTGTCCCAGAGGTATGAGACGGTGATATCGCAACTCATGATTCTTTTGCTCGCCTTTACAGCCGCCAGCATAAGCTTGTCTACATCCGTAATTGTTGCAACAGCCTCGGACAACGAGAGTAATTGCGAGGTGATTTCCATCTCCTCTTTGAGCTTATCTTCGGATAACTTTCGTTCGGATATGTCCCTGAAATTGGTCACGATGCCGTTCACATTCGGGTCCTTCAGCAGGTTCATACCCGATATCTCAAACCAGTGATAGGTGCCGTCACCGTGGAGATAACGAGCTTCAACGGTATGGATACTATCCGGCTCCTGAAGGACTTCCTTTAACCCCTCCACAACCTTGCCGATATCTTCGGGATGAACAAGCTCCATAATTCTTTTGCCCAGCCTGTCCTCTATTTTATGACCTGTAATCTTCTCAAACGAGGAAGAGATGTACTTGTTTGTACCCTTTTCATCCACAACCACTATTATATCCGTACTGTTCTGAACAATGGCCCGGAACCGCTCTTCGCTCTTGTACAGCTCTTCTTCTATCCTCTTGCGGTCTGTAATATCTCTTGTATCGAGAACGATTCCCCGGATATTGGGATTGTTCAGCATATTCATTCCAAGGACTTCAACCCATATATAGGTCCCGTCCCTGGCAAGATAACGGGCCTGGAGAGAACGGGTATGATCGGGATCCTTGAGCAGCTCGTGAAAGATCCGCGTTGCCGAGGCCTTATCTTCAGGGTGTACGAGGTCAAATATGTTTTTACCGAGCATTTCTTCGGGGTTGTAACCGCCAACGTTGCTAAAGGACGAAGATGCATATTTCCGTATCCCATTCTTATCGATAACCACGATAGAATCGTAGCTGTTTTGAACAATCGTTCTGAAGAACTCTTCGCTTTTGCGCAAGGCATCTTCCGCTTTTTTCCTGTCTTCGATCTCGCTCTCAAGCTGTTTTGTCCTGCTCTGAAGCTCGTCCTCTATATGCTTACGATCCGTTATGTCCCTTGAGTTGACAACGATGCCTGCAACCTCGGGTATATCCAGCATGCTTTTTGCCCTTATATCGAGGAAATGCCATGAACCGTCTTTATAGCGGAATCGGATCTGCATCTGCTGAACGGTACCGGGATGCAGGATCAAACCTTCGAACATATCTTTAACCTTCCGGACATAATCCGGATGGACCAGTTCAAGGAAGGTTTTGCCTCTTATCTCTCCAGGCCTGTAGAAGTCGTTAACGTAATAGCCAATATTCTGATAGCGTATAATCCCGTCTTTATCCAGGACGGTAATCTTACTCTGCGAATTCTCAACAATGTAGCGGAAGAACAGTGCTCCTTTGTCCTCTGAATGCATACGGTTTGTGCCTTTCAATGTATCTTTATCCTTTGAAGCAACAGCTTTTTTGTTGGACATGTTTCTGCGTTTCCTCTTAATTAAGTAATATCCGATTAAAAAGGTTTATCAAGTTATACAGATGGTACAAGGAATTGGATTACCATTGAATGGTATACTCGTCAACATCTATAACTCATCCGTTCGAGTCTGCAGGGTTAACGCAGAAAATGTAACAGAGAAGTTTTGTTCTTATCGCTTGACATTATTCTTCCTATGGTTAAATTACTTGAAAATTTAAATAGCAGCCGAGACCCATTCAAAGAATGGGTGCGGGGGACCCACATTTTTGGGGCGTATTCCTTTTTTTAGGATAGGGCACTTTCAAGCCCGAGCCCGTCAGCTAACCTCGCAGGCATTTGAAAGGGCAACAAGCAGTACCTATGAAGACCGCTGTTCCCAGCGGTCTTTTTTATGCTCTTGCCCTCAAAAAGGAGGAAAAGATGTATAAATGTTTGGTTATGGGGGGTGGTCAATGCATATCAATGTAATGGCCGATGTAGTGCAGATCGTTGTATTTCTTGTAATCCTTACCTTGCTCGCAGGTCCGCTGGGCAGGTATATGGCAAAGGTATACCAGGGCGAGCGGACATTCCTGGCGCCCGTATTCGGTCCCGTTGAAAGGCTCTTTTACAGGATCTGCGGCATAAACCGGGATGCCGAGATGGACTGGAAACAGTATGCAACAGCACTGCTTGTCTTCAGCTTTATCGGATTTGTAGCAACGTTTTTGATTCTTATGCTGCAAGGGTATCTGCCCTTCAACCCTGAGAAGTTCCCGGGTTTTTCATGGGACCTTGCTCTCAACACCGCCGTGAGCTTTCTTACGAACACCAACTGGCAGGCGTACAGCGGTGAATCTGCTGCAAGCTATTTTACGCAGGTCATTGCGCTGATGGTGCATCAATTTTATTCAGCTGCTGCAGGCATGGCAGTGGCCATTGCCCTGATACGCGGGATCGTCCGCAGGAAATCAGACACGATCGGCAACTTCTGGATTGATATGACCCGCAGCGTACTCTACATACTCCTGCCCCTGTCCTTTCTCTTCGCATTGGTACTGGTATCACAGGGAGTTATCCAGAATTTCAGTCCGTACAAACAGGTAAGATTACTTGAACCATATACCTATGAAAACCCAAAGCTTGATGCATACGGCAACCGGATAAAAGATACACAGGGAAGGCCCGTGATGGAAACAGTGACCGTAACGCAGCAGACCCTGCCCATGGGGCCTGTTGCAGCACAGGAGGCAGTCAAAGAGTTCGGTACCAACGGGGGAGGCTGGTTCAATGCAAACTCTGCGCACCCGTTTGAAAATCCGACACCGCTTTCCAATGTTCTGGAGATCCTTGCATTGCTGATAATTGCCGCTGCCCTGCCCATTACCTTCGGACATATGGCCGGCAAGAAAAAGGCGGGATGGGCAATCTATACAGCCATGATGGCCATCTTTGTGATTGCACTCGCTGTGATGTACCGGGCCGAGTATACGGGCAACCCCCTTGTTCAGGGGCTCGGGGTGCAGGGCGCATACATGGAAGGCAAAGAAGTGCGGTTCGGACTCGGCGGTTCTGTCCTGTTTTCCGTATCGACCACAGCCACGGCTTGCGGTGCAGTCAACAACATGCACGATTCCCTGACACCTCTCGGCGGCATGGTGCCTCTGACCCTTATCCTGCTCGGTGAAGAGATATTCGGCGGTGTCGGATCGGGTCTTTATACCATGCTTGCCTTTGTCATTATCTCGGTATTCGTGTCGGGCCTTATGATAGGCAGGATACCCGAGTATCTGGGGAAAAAGGTCGAGGCAACCGAAATGTGGATGTCGGTCATCGTGGTACTCACATCAGGCGTCCTTGTCCTGATATTTACTTCAATCGCACTCATTACAAAAGCAGGTGTCAGCGCCATGGGAAATCCCGGACCTCACGGCCTGACCGAGGTATTCTATGCATTTGCCTCCACGTCCAACAATAACGGAAGCGCGTTTGCAGGTCTGAACGCAAGTACACTCTTCTATACCCTGACCACATCCATTGCCATGATCCTTGGCAGATTTGGCCCTGCAATGGCAACCCTTGCAATGGCTGGCTCTCTTGCAAAAAAGAAGTACGTGCCTCCGAGTCCCGGCACGCTTCCGACGGATCAACCGACCTTTATACTCTGGCTTGTATCCGTGATCATCATCGTAGGAGCACTCACCTTTTTCCCTGCCCTTTCGCTCGGTCCGATTGTCGAGCACATGATCATGATAGGAGGGAGGTAGCCATGGGTACAACAACCAAAAGAAGCAAAGGCATTTTTGTGCCCGAGCTGATGAAAACGGCCTTTATAGACTCTTTCAAGAAACTTGATCCCCGTACCCTGTGGAGGAACCCGGTCATGTTCGCTGTGGAAATCGGCAGTACCTTGACAAGTGTTGTATTCATTTCCACCATGATTACCGGCAAAGGAGAACCCCTCTGGTTTACAGGACTTGTTTCCGTATGGCTCTGGCTGACGGTCATATTCTCAAACTTTGCGGAGGCCCTGGCGGAAGGCAGGGGCAAGGCGCGCGCAGAGAGCCTGAGGAAGACCAGAACCGAGGTCATGGCAAAAAGACTGAAGAAACCGGATCTCAGGGGAGAATACGAGCGTGTGCCCTCGGACAGGCTCCGTAAGGGCGACCTCATCCTCGTCGAGGCACACGATATCATCGGTAGTGACGGTGAGGTTGTCGTGGGTGCGGCCCTGGTGAACGAAGCGGCCATTACCGGAGAGTCAGCCCCTGTCATCCGGGAATCCGGCGGTGACCGCAGTGCCGTGACCGGCGGTACGGAGGTAATCGCAAACAGCATTGTCGTAAGGATAACCTCGGACCCCGGAGAGACCTTCATAGACAGGATGATCTCGCTTGTTGAAGGCGCTAAGCGGCGCAAGACACCGAATGAGATCGCTCTCGAAGTACTGCTGGTAGCCCTGACCGCGGTCTTCTTTCTTGTGGTGATAAACCTGAGGCCCCTTTCCATGTATAGCATAAAGGCCATGGGTCAGGGGAGCCCGGTAACGCTCACGGCACTTGTGGCATTGTTTGTCTGTCTGATCCCGACAACGATCGCTGCACTCCTGCCTGCGATAGGGATTGCAGGCATGGACCGGCTGTTCCAGAAGAATGTCATAGCACTTTCAGGCAGGGCCATCGAGGCTGCGGGCGACGTGAACGTGCTCCTGCTTGACAAGACAGGGACCATAACGCTCGGCAACCGGGAGGCCGTTGCATTTATACCGGTATCCGGGTGTTCGGAGAAAGAACTGGCAGAGGCCGCACTGATGGCATCACTTGCAGACGAAACGCCGGAGGGCAGGAGCATCACCGTGCTTGCCAAACAGAAGTACAGCCTCAGGGTCGTGGAATTGCGTAAGGACGCAGTAACAATCCCGTTCAGCGCCGTTACGAGGATGAGCGGCGTCGATATCGACGGCAATGCGTACCGCAAGGGTGCTGCGGACTCAATCACGGATTACATCAGGGAGAGCAAGGGTGTGGTCCCGGATGATCTTGACCGGCATGTAAAAGATATTGCCCAGTCGGGCGGTACACCACTTGTCGTGAGCAAGAACATGAAGGTCCTCGGGGTGATCCACTTAAAAGACATAGTAAAAGGCGGAATACAGGAGCGTTTCCAGCAGCTCAGGAGCATCGGCATCAAGACAGTCATGATCACCGGGGATAACCAGTTAACAGCCGCTGCAATCGCATCCGAGGCACAGGTAGATGATTTCCTTGCGCAGGCAAAGCCCGAGGACAAGCTCAGGCTTATCAGGGAAAACCAGCAGCAGGGCTACATGGTGGCCATGACGGGGGACGGCACCAACGATGCACCCGCACTCGCACAGGCGGACGTGGCAGTCGCAATGAACACCGGCACACAGCCGGCACGGGAGGCGGCAAACATCATAGACCTTGACAGTAACCCGACCAAGCTCCTCGACATCGTGGAGATCGGAAAGCAGATCCTTATGACGCGCGGAACGCTCACGACGTTCAGTATATCCAATGACGTTGCAAAGTACTTTGCCATTATCCCCGCGGCTTTTGCGCCGATCTACCCGCAGCTTCAGATACTCAACATTATGCACCTTGCAAACCCGTACAGCGCCATCCTTTCCGCGGTTATCTTCAATGCGCTCATCATACCGTTCCTCATCCCCCTTGCGTTAAAGGGAACACGCTACAGGCCCATGCCTGCCGAGAGACTTTTGATCTACAACCTCTTTGTGTACGGGCTTGGCGGGTTGATAACACCGTTCATCGGCATCAAGCTGATCGACACATTGATTCATATGTTTATGTGAGGAAGGAGTAACACTATGAAAAAAGAAATAAAAACAGCCCTCTTGCTTTTTGCAGTGCTGACACTGCTGACAGGGGTGATCTATACGGCAGCGGTAACAGTCCTTGCCCGGCTCATCTTCCCGAAGCAGTCATCCGGAAGCATCATCTCTACCCCTGCCGGTATACCGGTGGGATCGGTTCTGATAGGACAGCCGTTTACCGGACAGGGATATTTTTGGTCCCGTCCTTCGTCAACCCCCGATTTCCCGTATAACCCCATGGCTTCGGGCGGCTCCAACCTCGGTCCGACGAACAAGGTACTGCTCGACAAGATAAGCGCCCGGGTCCATACACTTGCTGCCGCAGATATTACGGCACCTGTGCCGTCAGACATGGTGGAGGGGTCGGGCAGTGCGCTTGATCCCGATATCAGCCTTGCAAGTGCGCTGGTACAGGTGCCGCGCATAGCGCGGGAAAGGCACATTCCCGGAGCAGAGGTGCGCGGTCTCGTAAAGGCATACACCCGGGGGCGCTGGTACCTTTTCCTCACCGTGCCGAGGGTGAATGTGTTGAAATTAAACCTCGCATTGGATAAACTACGGTAAGCTATGGCTGACGAAGAACACAAAAGACCTTCACCCGAAGCACTGCTGAAACTGACACAACAGGCAGAGGCTTTAAAGAAGCGGGGCAGACTTACCATCTATTTCGGGTTCGCACCCGGCGTGGGAAAGACCTATGCCATGCTGACCGATGCGAGACTTCGGAAACGGGAAGGGACGGATGTGACCGTCGGTTATGTGGAGACCCACGGCAGGAGCGAGACAGATGTCCTGCTCGATGGGCTGGAGGTCATCCCTCCGCTCGTCATAGAATATATGGGAGTAAAGCTCAAAGAAACAGATCTGGAAAAGATTTTCGTGCGTAAGCCGAAGCTGGTCATTGTTGACGAACTCGCCCATACCAACGCACCCGGCTCACACAATGCAAAGCGCTATCAGGACATTGAAGAGATACTCAACGCCGGGATCGATGTCTATACAACTTTGAATGTCCAGCACATCGACAGCCTGAACGATACCATTTCCCAGATAACGGGCATCAGGATACGGGAAACGGTCCCCGATACATTTATCGAATCCGCGAATGAGATCAAGCTGATCGATCTGTCGCCTGAGGAACTGCTGAAAAGGCTCGGCGAGGGGAAGGTTTATGTAAAAGATATGGCGGGACTTGCGGTGAACAGCTTTTTCCGTCCCGGGAATTTGCTGGCGCTGCGGCAGCTTGCTCTCCGGATCGTTGCAGACCGTGTGGACGAAAGAATGCGGGGTTATATGCACGCCCATGCCATAGCCGGACCATGGCCTGCGAAGGAGCTTATCCTTACCGCTGTTTTCGCAAGTCCTTATGCCGAGAAACTGGTACGGTCTGCATTCAGGCTTGCCCATGAAGTCGATGCCGAATGGATAGCTTTTTATGTCGAAACGGAGAAGCACAACCGGCTTTCGGTGCAGGAGAAGGACTGGCTGAACAAGGCCATGGATCTGGCAAAGAAGCTCGGGGCCACGGTGGCATGGATAAAAGGTAACGATGTAGTGCAGGCGATAGTGGATTATATCCAGGACAATAACGTGACAAGGATCGTCATGGGGAAGAGCCGCCATTTCGGTTTGTTTCCTTCGATCTCGCAAAAGATCCTGACAAAAACACCCAATGTCGATGTCTACATGATAGATGCAAAAGTCGACGCTAAAAAACCCGGAATGACATTCAAAAGGCCAATCATCACCTCAAGCCCGAAAAAATATGCATTAGGATTCCTCTCTGTCGTGGCCGTATCGCTTGTTGCGTTTGTTTTCCGCAACCACCTCAGCCAGATTAACCTGCTCTTTCTGCTCCTGGTGCCGGTCATCGTCAGCGCTATTTATCTGGGCAGGGGGCCGTCATTTATTTCCGCCATTATAAGTATATTGATTTTTGACTATCTGTTTGTGAAACCTTATTACAGTTTTACAATCTCCGACGCAGGATATTTCCTTTCATTCACCGTCTATTTGATTATAGCTATCGTCATCAGCAACCTGGCATATAAACTTCGCAACAGAATGGAATTGCTCAAGCGGAGTGAAGCGGAAAACAGTGCATTTTACGGCTTAAGCAGGGACCTCGTAACAGCGGTTAACACAGAGCAGGTCCTTGCGATACTGGTACGCCATACCACCCGGATATTCCGCTGCGATATGGCGATCTTTTTCCCTTCCAGCGACAAACTGGTTGTTAAAACAAAAACCACGGAATTCGAGGTAAATGAAAAGGTCCTGGCAGTGGCGTCCTGGGTATTGATCAATAAGCAGTCAGCAGGCCATGGGACGAACACCCTGCCGCAGGAAAGGGCCACGTATCTGCCGATGATGGTGGAAGACAACATCATCGGTGTAATCGGTTTTCTTTTTGGGAATGCGGAGCCGGTAATAACGCCCGAGGATATTGCGGTCATGGAGACCATCGCACGGATCGGCGCAGTAGCCATAGAGCGGAGCAAGCCCGGATAGGTTTCCGCTGTCCTCTTTCGTTCCACTCATGTGGAACGATTAATTTAAACAGAAAACACTGAAAAAGTCTTTAAATAAACAATAGTTGCAGTAGTAACATGCCTGCACGCCATAGTGCATAGGCGTTTCGGCACGCAGGCGTGGGTTTGCCTTATCCTAATCGTTCCAAGCAGTTGGAACGATTTCGGACGAGACGAAAATGAGCTTCTGGATTTCATAAAACAAAAAGGTGCAGTGAATATAAGCGATTGCATGGACAGGTTCAAACTTTCCAAAACCGCAACCTACAACCATCTCAAAAAACTACTAGAACTCGGACTGCTCAAACGCTCCAGCAGAGGCAGGAACGTGACGTATAGGGCGGGATAATTACCAATTAGGGTAGCGAAGATTACATTAATTCCGCAAAAGATTTTTTAGCTCTTTCTGTGAATCAATTTTTCTTTTTGTAGGATTGAGCTCGGGATGAGCAGTGGCCCTTAACAGACTTTCCATCTTGTTTATTATTTTACTTTTAGGATTTGGTATATTCAATAATGACATTGAACAATCTTTGAATATTTGCTTTGCACTCTTTTTGTAGTTGGTATCAGTAGAGTGACGGGCGTTTTTGTATTCTTTTAAAAACGAATTAAACCACGCCTCTTCTCTTAAATCAAAATGCGCCGGAATTCTCTCGACAAAACTCCTACTCGAACATTTCCCAACATATAAGGGTACCCCCGCCTTATCATAAAAGATGTATACGCCATTTCCTGGGAACAAAAAATGGTTGGCATTAAATATTAGATCTTGTATTTTTAGCGTGCTTAATGGTGCACTAACATTTTTCATCATTGATATAACTTTCCCCAAGCTCTTTTCTTCAATCTTGTCTTTGTAAAATTCCAACCATTTCATTTCAAAACCATTCTTTCAATTCTATTACCCCACTTTATGTCCAGTCCTTAAGCAC
>DAHXOM010000227.1 GCA_027364825.1 bacterium
TTGGCTCAGATCAAAGCTTTGATTTGCGGGCGCTGGCGCATAGGGCCCGGTGTTTAATGATTGATAAGAATACACAGACGTCGTAGAGTTCGGGTATTGGTAAGAAGATAAAGTAACATTATGAAGGAATTGATCTCCAAAGCCCGGCATGTAGGGGACGCTTACAATTGTGGAAGTCAACCCCGATGCGAGGTTTTGGCAATTGCCGAGCCACAGACCTCCTATTCCCGTCCTGCCTTGAAAGACGTTGGAGCAACGATAATCTGCCGTTGACGGCAGGTTTTTGATTTGATACTGAACGTAGCTCAGCGGCTGGTCCACTGCGACATTCACCGTCATTCCATCCGTAAAGGTCTGATCAAGGACGTATCCGTAGCTCAGGAGAGTCCCGCTGTTATCGGAGCCGACGACAAAAAGGGAAAGCTTGCCGTCGTTCTGGAGATCATAGGGCTCGATAGTAATCGTCTGCTGGGTTATTAAACCGCCGAACACAGCGAAGAATGACCGGTTGGCGGCGACGGCGTATTGTGTAATTCCGCTTGTTGCATTCGTTATATTGAGTGTTATCGTGCCGAGGGCAGTACTGCCCGTGGAAGGAACGGGAGAGCTCTGACATCCGTCAAGTTGCAGGGATGCCAGTCTATTCACATCGTATCGGACATCGAGCGAATAGGTCGTCGTAGTCGCTCCTGAAGAGAGGCAGCTCGCCGCCGCGGTGACCGTGGCATTGGCGGGAGGGGTGGCGAAGGTGATCTGTCCGTTCGAATCGGTCGTACCGTACTCTTTCATTGCACCGTCTCGGTCTCCGAGCACGACAGTGACGCCGGGATATGCATGGCTTAACCGGTCGGAAACAGTGACAGTGATAGGTGCTGCCGGGCTGCTACTGCTGCTGCACGCCGTTAGTGTAAACATCACAGTAATCAAAAATAGTGCAACATACATACTGATCCTTCGCATTGGCATTCCCGCCTCCCGCTACCGTTTTAAGTTTAAGTTCATTACTTCTAGTAATACGTGGGGCAGGCATCTGGTCCGGTCAATACGTACAAATGCCCCTAACAGGTTGAACAAAATTAAAAGACAAGTAAAGAAAGGTATGGAGCAGAACCATGCAGCATACTGCTTCTGAAGTTCTATTATGGCAAGTTTGCAAAGTGAGACACGGCTTAGCCAGAAAAGTTTAGTCTGTATTCCGTTTTTTTCGATGAAAGCGAGAATACTATATTTTAACGAAACTGTTATTTTGTGTTTTCCAGATGTAACGTTGTGTCCTTGATGGATTAATCCTGTGAGTCATAAGTCAACGTGAGACACAATGTCCCCTGTGTTTCCGCTTCTATGATCTGGTTGTGGAAAGCGGCGTCATGATCGTATCGATCCTGCCCGATAGTCTCCGGCTCTCCGGGCAGACCTGCGGGTCGGTGACATCATTATAGGCTTTGGCGGTACGCCCGTTTCCGGCATCGACGACCTGCAAATGCTGCTGACTCAGTAAAAGGTCGATATCAGCTTCCCGATTGCGATCATCCGCGGTGCGGAAGGTGTATCCCTCCTTTTAGCTGACGCTCTTTTAAACCAACTGCAGCAGGCCGCTAAAATCATTGTCGATTCCCATCATATCCAAATAAAGGGAGATCATGCCCCGATGATGGGTTTGATGATTAAACAGGTGCAGAATGGAGCCCCCGACATTCTTACTGACTGTTTCCCCCTTCATATTCGCAAAGGATATTGTTTTTTCCAGTTCGCTTTCAGCAAGCTCATCGATAAACAGGATCATCTTTTTGTCTAGTTCTTCCCTTTTCAAAAGATAGCCGGCAACATCGTCAAAGGGCTGGGAAGTATAGGTCAGGGTCCCATTGAAAAAGGGATCCTTGATAAATCGAAAATCCCTGAATTTGTCGAATCGTTTCATCCAGGAGTAATCACTGATATAGATATGGCCGCACAATTGCTTTATCGTCTTGAAGTATCCTGTAAACTCCTGGTTCCACTGCGCGTTGCTTAACGTTCGAATTTTGTCGTCCATTTTTTGGTTCGCAACTTGATTATACTGCGCCAACAGCCTGCATGTCTTGATGTCCATATGATCTCCTCCCACGTACCTAACTGTATCCCCGCGTCGTAGTATCTCTCTACGGCATGTATACTTTTTGTCACCTTTCTTGCGTGGCCAAGAAAGGTAACCCAAAGAAGGGCACCCGGCGAAAATTCTCTACGGCATGCTCAATCGCCCTCAGTACATTTCGGAAACTTGCCCGATAGAATTATCTTT
>DAHXOM010000245.1 GCA_027364825.1 bacterium
CTGCATATCCTAATCCTCACATTTTGCATACTCTACCCTACTATCCGTCCGGACAAACCGGCTTTCAAAAATCGATTTTAAGGCCCCTATTTTCCCGGGGTACATAGGACAATGCAATCAAAGCATGATAATCTGTATGTAATGCAGCGCCGTGGATTGGATGGGATGTTTGATTGTAGGTACAAACGCAGATCTATGCTCGACTGTGTATTCCAATCAACTTCCTGTGCAGGGGGCCGATATGAGCGGAATCGGGTGACGATTTACTTTGGAATATACACTCGATAGCAGACGTGAGTTCCCAGATGCACGGAATAGCCTGCTGACATGCCTTCGGGTGTAAAAGATGGTCTGTGCGAACGAAACAGTTTCTTAAATTCGACTTGCGGGCACGATCTCGTCCTGCTTGAATGTGTTTGTAGCACCTTCTTTATTTCATCCGAACAAATCAGCATGGCTTCCGGTTCCGGCTAAATAGAGCGTATCGTTTTCAATTTTGTATACCAGCAACCAATCGGGTTCTATGTGGCATTCTTTATAGTTTTTGTAGAGCCCTTGCAATGGGTGATCGTGATATTTTTCTGGTAACTTCTCACCGTTCCGTAACATGTAAAGGACTTCATCTAATTTCTTTTGGTCTTGATGTCGTTTGATAGATTGCTTCTTGTCTTTCCGGAATTGTCTGCTTTCAACGACATCCATCTTTTTCCCAGTCTTTGAACAAATCTTCAAGGCTCTTGAAACGTTTACCTTTACCGTTTTCAAGTTCCTCTATAGCTTTGATAGTTCTTTTGTTCGGTATCTCGACATTGAACGGCAAGCCTCTATGGGCTATAACCTGTTTATAGAACAGGTTGTAAGCTGTAGAGACAGACAAGCCAAGCTCCTTAAAGATACTTTCAGCCTGATGCTTTGTAACTGGGTCAATACGAGCTCTTGCTGTCGCTGTTTTTACTGTGGCCATAAATTCACCTCCATGTCGAAAGTGTAGCACACACTGTGCTAAAGTCAAGTGGAACTGCATTCGAAATGCGATCTTGCTGATAATGTTCGCTCGTACCGGAAAATGGCTTCCATAAAGGCTTTCCCAGAAGTGATCTCTTAGAGGTTGATGGTCTACCATCAAGGTTTTCAGAGGGAAGACGCCGACATTCTGGATAAACCGAGAAGCTCAGTACTTCTCTCTTCCTGTCCGGACAAACCAGCTTTCAAAAATCATTTTTAAGGCCCTTAATTTCTGTTGGCCACTGTCAACTTAGCTAAAGAGAGATTGTTTATTGTCAGGGTTGTGCCGTAGACGAGACGGGATGTATGATGGGAGACACAACCACAAATCCGGGCTCAACAGAGGCGCTTCATTCGGCAGGCCTGCTGATGTAAAAGAAAGTCCGTTTCTTTCCAATACACCCTCCTTAAACACTGAATATTTATCCTCACATTTTGCATACCCTCGTTTTACATTTACTATCCTCACAATGCTTGACAACAATGTGAGAGTACACTATAACTCTTTGCAAAAGGAGGTATTATGATAAATACAAATGCAAATGAAAAACATGTTATAATAAAGAAACCGAACCAAACAATCACAATTACGAATAAAAATATATCAGCTACACAACGTAAGGCATACAACGTTCTACTTCATAAAGCGCAACGGGACTTACTGCGAGATCCTAAACAGACGACCTTTACTATCTCTATTGCAGAAGTTGAAGAAAAAGCTGGCATTCAAAACACAAACAACAAAAGAGTAAGAGAAGAGCTTGAGGCCCTCATGGATATAAAAGTAAAAAGTATACGTGATGATAAAAACTGGGACGCGTTTGTACTGCTCAGTCACGTAGGAAGGGCAGGGAACCAGTTGGAGTTCGATTTTCCAGGCCCGATTAAAGAGTCTCTTTTAAAGAACAACTATTATACCCCTCTCGATTTGGCTATCATAAGCGGGTTAGAAGGAAAATACGCTGTCATATTTTATGAAACCGCAATCAGGTATGAAAAAAAGCAAATACCAGAACTCAGTATGGATGAACTTAAAGACTTAACCGGTACTCAAAAATACAAAGACTTTACCCACATTAAAGAACGATGCATCGAGCCAGGGATAAAAGAAGTTAATAAAAAAACAGACGTGACGATGGACTACAACCTTACCCATACCGGCCGTAAGGTCACGTCAATAAAATTCTCAGTCAAACGTAAACCCGGAAAAGTCATTGACGTGCAACCTTCTAAGCAGCAGCTTGTCGAAGAATCACGAAACCAGGAAGTTGAGGCGGAAAATTATTTCAACTCACTCTCTCCGGACGAAAGACAGAGAATAGAAGCTGCCGGCGATAAGCAATTCATAAAAGAGAATCCCGGGTCCGACATCAACAGCGATGAACTGCTGACGAAAAGACTGCGGCACGGATATCACATAATGCAGTGCATCCAAGAGCTATCAAAACAAAAAGTATTACAATAAGTAGTACACAAATTATGTAAGATACACAACAACGAAGATAATCCTTGACAATATTTATAACTTATGTAAGATACATAATATATGCAAGATAAATACATTATGCATAATGTACACAATAAAATATGTAAAAGGGTGGTTCATGGCTTCTACAATTAAAGCTGATCGGTCGTCAAGAAGGGTGTGGGTCGATGATGGAGAGATCTCACCACAAAGAAGTAAACAGCTTGTTAATTACTCGCCCGATGGGTTCAACTGGGGATATGGCGGTTCAGGACCTGCCCAGCTTTCACTGTCGCAGCTCCTGCCGTTTGTTTCAGAAGAGGATGCGGTTCATCTTCACCAAAGTTTTAAGTGGAAGTTTATTGCTACACTTCCGGAAGGCGACTTCAAACTTAATTCAGAGCAGATCGAAACCATGAGGACATGGATTAAAGAGCAGGGCGTTGAGATAAAAGTAGATACCAATAGACTTAGCCGGCAATAAAACAATAAATGAAATAATGAGGATACCATGGAAACAAATATCATAACACTGGTAAATCAAAAAGGTGGGTGCGGTAAAACGACGATCTGTATGCAGCTTGCCGGCGCCCTGGGCAGGGCAGGGCACAAAGTATTAGTTGTGGACGCGGACACACAAGGAACGGCTCAAAGGTGGGCTGCCTGTGCGGACGATAACAGGCCGTTCCCGG
>DAHXOM010000254.1 GCA_027364825.1 bacterium
ACGGCTTCAACGAGATAACGGAAAAGAAACAGAACCCTTTTTTGGAATTCATTTCCCGCTACTGGGGCCCTATGCCATGGCTCCTCGAACTGGCGATGATACTTTCTTTCCTGCTGGACCGCCCCCTTGAGGGCATCATCATTCTCGTCCTTTTAACAATAAATGCGACCATCGGCTACCTCCATTCGCGCAATTCACAGAGGGCAGTCGAACTCCTGAAAAACAAATTGGCCGTCAAAGCAAGGGTATTACGGGAGGGAAACCTGGCCATCAGGAATGCACGGGAGGTCGTTCCGGGAGATGTGATCATGATCAAACTCGGCGACATCGTACCGGCGGACGGCAAAATAATAGGTGATACGATCTCTGTTGATGAGTCATCGCTAACCGGGGAATCATTGCCGAAGGAGGCGAACCGATCGGATATCGTTTACTCGGGCTCCATAGTAAAGAGGGGCGAGACACGGTGTGTTGTCGTTAACACGGGTGCAAACACCTATTTCGGCAGGACCGCAGAATTGGTCAAGATAGCAAAACCGAAGTCCCATCAGGAAGAAGTGATGATGACCATTGTAAAATACATGATGTACCTCGGCATAGCAGCTTCACTGATCGTTGCAGGGTATGCAGTCATTATGGGCTTCACGCCTATTTTGATCGTGACCTTTATCGTCACGTTCCTCATGGGGGCTGTTCCCGTTGCGCTTCCGGCGGTACTGACCATAGTACAGGCAGCAGGGGCAGTCGATCTGTCAAAAAAGAACATCCTTGTCACCAAGCTGGATTCCGTAGAAGATGCCTCATCCATAGATATCCTTTGCCTTGATAAAACAGGCACCATAACACAAAACAATCTCTCGGTTACGGACAGCGTATCGTTCAACGGCTGCACGAAAGAAGACGTCATAAGGCTGGCCATGCTGGCTTCACAGGAAAAGGGCATGGATGCCATTGACCTTGCCATTATTGCACACGGGAAGTCTCTTGGAATCGATAAAGTCGTGGCATCATACAACCAGGTTTCCTTTATACCGTTCGATCCGTCCATCAAGCGGACAGAGGCAATCATCGAGGGCGGTGCTGAGAAATTTAAGGTTGTCAAGGGTGCTGCACAGACGGTCATCAGCCTGAGCAAAGGCATGGACAAGGACACCACGGAGAAGGTAGAGGCGGCTGTAAAAGAATTCTCCCTGAAAGGATACAGGACACTGGCTGTCGGCAGAACACAGGGCAGCGATAGCGGAGATCTGAAGTTCGTCGGACTGGTTGCGCTCGCGGATCCACCGAGGAAGTGTGCCGCCAAAATGATAGAAGAGCTCAGGGCATTGGGCATAAAACCCATGATGCTCACCGGCGATCATGCGGCAATAGCGAAAGAGATAGCACAGCAGGTAGGCATCGGGGGCAATATTATCAGCATGTCGGATATCAAGGACCTCAGCGAGGAAGAGCAGATCAAAATCGTAAAACAAAGCGACGGGTTTGCCCAGATATACCCGGAGGATAAATACAGGATCGTCAAGCTTCTGCAATCCAGCGGGCATACGGTCGGAATGACCGGTGACGGGGTGAATGATGCGCCTGCGCTCAAACAGGCGGAAATGGGTATAGCGGTCAGTAACTCCACGGACGTGGCAAAGGCTTCCGCAAGTGTTGTCTTAACCGAGGACGGTATCAATGTAATCGTGGACGCAATCAAGGTAAGCAGGGAAACCTTTCAAAGAATGCTCTCATGGGTCATCAACAAAGAAACAAAGGTCATAGGATTCGTAGGGGTGCTGACCGTAGGGTTTTTCTGGCTGCATAAGCTGGTACTCTCCCTGCTGGGCATGTCCCTGCTGGTATTTGCGAATGATTTTATTACAATGTCACTTGCTACGGACAACGTAAAACACACCAGCAACCCGAACACCTGGAATGTAAAAGACATTACCCTGGCCTCGCTTTTCCTGGGGATACTCCTGATCCTGGAAACGATAGTGGTCATGATAATAGGCATACGATATTTCAATATTACCGATAAACAAATGCCGGCCCTTGTTCTCTTAAACCTCGTATTC
>DAHXOM010000255.1 GCA_027364825.1 bacterium
AGATTTAGTCCCGAGGCAGTTTCTCGTTTAATTAAGAGTAGATTAACTGAGCACACTCAATTAAGAATGGTTATCTAATGAATAAGCTTACTGACATTTTCACTTGGTAATTAACTGACATATTGACTCGGCTTTAACATGTCTATTTGAGATGTGCATGATTGAGTAAATGAAAATAATGACTCTAACATTGATTCATCTTTAAGATCCCTAAATCAGGGAAAGATAATCTTGCATCCTGTCCACTTAAAAGGTTAATGACCGGGAGATGTATCCATTATTGCTTGCATTCTGCAGCGTTATCATCTATATGCAAAACCATTATGAAAAAATTGGTTGAGCTTGCAATAAAATATCCCTGGCGTGTTCTTATCATTATTTCCCTGCTCACGGCAATAGCAGGCTACTTCGCAATCGGCGTACCTGTTCAGGACGACATCATGAAGACCCTTCCCGAACATGACCCCCAGGTAACGCTGTTCAACAATATAGGAAAACGTTTCGGCGGTACGGATTATTTCCTCGTTGTCATGGAAGGCGACAATCTGTTTAACCGTTCGAGCCTTGAAAAACTGAAGGCCATTACCGGGAAACTCGAGTCGCTTCCGGAACTCAACAGGGTCGAGAGTCTGACCAATGTCGAAGACATCAAGGCGAGCCATGGAGAGCTTGATATCTCGAAATTCATGGAACACATCCCTGATAATGAACAGGCTTTGGACAAGCTTAAGCAAGATGCAATCTCAAACAAACTCTACGTGGGAAATCTTATTTCACCGAACGGAAAGGCGCTTGCCATCCTGTGTCAGCTCAAAAGGGACGTCAACAGCGAAGCACTCGTAAATACGATCGACACGATCATCCAGCCCTACAAAGGACCCGAGAATATTTATTTGATAGGTGTTCCTGTTGATAACGATATCATCAGCAAGGCAATACATTCCGATTTGGGAAAACTGCTGCCTCTTGCGATACTGCTCAATATCATCATCATGTTCATACTGTTCCGCAATTTTTTCAGCGTGGTCCTGAGGCTTACGCCTGCACTTATTGCCATCGTACTGACCGTTGGTGCCATGGGGATAACACACACTCCGTTCACCATGCTTTCCGTAGGCATGCCTACCCTGCTTATCGCGCTCGGCAGTATCTACAGCATCCACATCATGACAAGGTATTACCAGTTGCTTGAACACACAAAGAACAATGAAAATGCATTACGGAGCATGATAAAAGAACTCGGCATGCCCATGCTTTTCATCGGGTTAATAACCTCTATCGGATTTTTCGCCAATATATCTTCCACCATCATACAGGTGAAGCAGGCGGGCATATTCGCGGGTATAGGTATACTCTTCTCAATGCTTGTCTCCGTAACACTGGTACCCGCCCTCCTCACCATCAGACATAAGGGAAAAGAGGAGGAGCTTGTAAATAAAAAGAGCAGCTTCAACCATTTTCTTGAGGAACTCTCCGTATGGGTACAGAAGCACAATTATATCATCCTTGTCGTCGGCATAGGACTTGCCGTTCTGGCTATCGCCAGGATAAAAACCATCAATACGGAAACAGATATCACGAAGTTTTTCAAGGCTGATTCCGTTGTAAGAAAGACATCCGATAAAGCGGTCAAAAACTTCGGCGGGGTATTCGTGCTTCAGATCCTGGTACACGGCGACATAAATTCTCCTGCGGTCATGAACACCATGGCTAAACTTGAGGATGAGTTGGGCACAATAAACGGAGTTCGCTATCCCTTCAGTGTGGCAGACCTGATCGAGAAAATGAACGAGGTCATGCACGACAACAACCACGCATATCATACCGTACCGGACACCAAGAATGCCATAGCCCAGTACCTGCTTCTGTATTCAATGTCGGATCAAAACTTGCTGAATACGCTCGTTACGCCCGACTCGAAAGAAGCAATCATCCAGGCAAGGATCGGGAAATTCGGTTTTCATGAGATAGAAGGGATCGTCAGCCAGATCGAGCAGAAGATTCAGCCCCTCCAGTCAAAAGACATCCATTTTACGCTGTCCGGCTCACCCATGCTTATCATAACAATCAATAAACATCTTATCGAAAATCAGGAAACCAGCCTTTACCTGTCCATTATAGCTGTTTTCCTTTTGCTATCCATCGTATTCCGGTCACTCATCGGGGGCTTGATTACACTTATCCCCCTGCTGATAAAGGTCAGCTATAACTACGGCATCATGGAGCTCTTCCATATTCCTTTAAATGTGGCAACAGGGCTTATCGCGAGCATGACCATCGGTGTCGGTGTTGATTACATTATACATTTTGTCATGGGATTCAGGGAACGATTCAAAGAAGGATCAAGTCATTCCATCGATGCTGCCATGAAAGAGGCAACCGTTATAACGGGCAGATCCATTCTGAACAGCGCAATCGTGCTGGTCGGAGACTTTTCCGTGCTGACATTTTCAAGTTTCCTTCCGATGATCTACTTTGGAATACTGTCTGCAAGCATGGTCATCTACAGCTCTATCGTCTCCATCACCCTGTTCCCTGCCCTGCTGCAGATAGCCCACAAACACCTCAAATGGCTGAAGAAGTAGTCTTCGCTAATCTGATAATCTTCGCATAATGTAAAAGCCCGTCGTTTGTGGCAGTGGTTATGTACATTTGGTTGCACCGATTTTTCTGTCATTCCCACGAAAGCGGGAATCCAGTTCTTGCATTATTTTTTTCTGGATTCCTTATCAAGTGCGTAACGACAACGCAATGTGGAATCATTCTTTGAAAGCCACCGCTTTTGGCGGTGATTAGTTTACTTCTTATCATTCGCTTTACCAGTTGTCCCCTCGTGTTCTTCTTTGCGAAGTCCGCTTGTCTTACCTCCAAGTCTGTCTATTTACCAGGTTTATTAAACTTATACTGATGTCATTTAAGCTTTTCTTGATTATTTGCTCTATGTGCTATATATGATATACATTGTATATCTTGGAGGTGCTTATGACGACACAGATGATCATACGGATAAAACCGGAATTGAAGGATAAACTGAACAGGCTTGCCAGAACAGAGGGCAGACCTACCAGCAGTGTACTCAGGGATATGATAGAGAGGTATATAGAGGAGCACGATATTGGCCCTTCTATAGATGACTTGTGGGACAGGATCGGCAAAAAACTTGGCCCCAAAGGCATGTCACCGTCACGGATAGACCATGCCATAAAAACGGTGCGCAAAAAGCACGGATGAGAATAGTTGTCGATACAAATGTTTTCGTATCTTCTTTTTTTGGCGGCAATCCGAGAAAGATCATAGACTTATGGAAAAATGGGGAAGTGTCACTCTGCCTGTCCAGGGACATACTGGACGAATATATTGAGGTTTTGGAGAGGATGGGTTTGGAAGACAAAGAGGAATTGAAAGAGCTATTGGTACTTTTTTCAAAGGGATTTAATATAGTTTTTACCACAAAAACACCCAAAATCAGTGTTGTTCAAGCGGATCCCGATGACGATAAATTTATAGAATGTGCGATAGCGCTCAACGCTGAGGTAATTGTGACAGGAGATAAAGCATTGGGGAATATCAAGGAATATAAGGAAATCAGAATATTGACACCGGCTCAATTTTTAAAAGATTACGGCAACGAGCTCAAATAATATCCGCAATGGTATGTTCTTTGTATTTATCCCGCGTCACTTTTTCCATTTCTGTATAAAACCTGTACACAGCAGGATTAATGCGGTTTATATTGATCCCTGATTCTATACTCCCGGAAACGGCATCCAGCACCTGCAGCGTTAACAGTTTATCCGGGGCAACGGACAAAAGATAAACCTTATCCTGCTCTGATGCATAAACGATATTTTTCTCACATAGATTATCTAAAACGGGTTTGATAACTTCGGGTTTGACACCGATGACGTCGGACAGATTTTTCATGCCGACAGGCTTCTTACCCTGTTTAAAATTCCCGGCTATAATTCCGACGATGGAAAGGGCAAGCACCTCTTTTGCCTTTTTTATCATCTTCCTGCCGGCATCGCTGAAGCTGTACGTGTCCACCCTCTGATGGGCAAAGGTGAGCTCGGCACCGAACAGGAGTATCAGCCATGACAGGTAAAGCCATGCGAGAAAGACCGGCAGTGCAGCCAGCGTTGAATAAATTATATTGTACTTTGAAATGTCTACCTGAAAATGAAAATATGCCCATTCAATAATCTGCCATAATGTACCGCCGATAATCCCGCCGATCAGTGCGGATGAAAATTTTACCTTTGTGTTGGGCATGAACATATAGAGGGCGAAGAATGCCAGCCAGAGGAACAGGTACGAAGAGTAACCGAGGAGGAATTTGATCAGCAATCCAAAGCTGCCTTTGAAGTAAAGTAGCTGAAGGAACTTACCGCTGGTAAGGGCTGCGGTGGACGTAGCGGCAATGAGAACAAACAAGGGAAATATTATAACGACACTCAGATAGTCACTGAGTTTCCGGATCAGACTCCTGCTAGCCTTAACCCCCCATATATCATTAAATGCATTTTCAATGTTCCCGAGCAGCTGGATCACCAGGTATATCAGCATCACAACCCCTATTACACCAAGGGTCTCAAAATTTGTTTTCTCGACATAATTAAATATTTTTTCAATTGCCAGAGATACGCCGCCGGCACTATTATCCGTATTTAAGGTTACGCTTGCTGCAACCTTGTTGATCAGGAAATCCTTTAATTTATTCTGGAATCCCAGTCCCTTTCCTATTGAAAAAGCGAATGCAAGGACAGGGACGATTGAAACAAGCGTAACATAGGTGAGTGCGGATGCAGTCAAACTGCATTTATTCTTGAAGAATTCTTTTGCTGCTATCGCAAATATCCGTGTCCACCTGACCCAGAAGCGCCTCAGCCCCTTGATATCCGTCAGTTCATTAACCAGGAAAAGCTCGGAAAACTTGTCCGCACCCCGTTTTACGACACCATTACGCATAAAAAAAGCGTATTTTAAATCATGCGGAAAGTCAACAGGGTGGCTCTCTTCATTACAAGGTCTTTTGTTTGACGCTACAACTTTACGTGAACTATGATAAATTCTATGATAAGGGTAAGCTTAGACACTACCCGAAAGGAGGTTTCTATGAAAAAGGTGCTCATAACAGGTGCAACAGGCTTTATCGGCAATAACCTCGTCATGGCAAATATCTCAAAAGGCAATCATGTCCGTGCGTTCGTTCTGCCCGGTGATCCAGATGAAAACAAGCTCAGATCGCTCGGAATTGAAATCTTTCACGGAGACATACGGGAATATGACGGTGTAAGAAAAGCTGCTGCAGGCATGGATATCATCTTTCACTGCGCCGCGGTTGTAACGGACTGGGCACCGTGGAAACTCTTTCAGGAAATCACCATAGGGGGCATTGAGAATGTATGTAAGGCTGCTGTAGACGCGGGTGTATCAAGGCTTGTGGATATCAGTACCAATGATGTCTTCGGCACTGATGAATCTATAGTAATGGACGAAACCTGTACGCTGAAACCATGGGGTGAGCCTTACCCGGATTCAAAGATCGAAGCAGAAAAAATCACCTGGCGGTACTACCATGAAAAGAAACTTCCGGTAACCATGGTTTATCCGTGCTGGGCGTTCGGACCCGGTGACAAAACATTCGTGCCGCTTCTTGCCGATTCTATCATAAAGCGTGAACTGATATTCTGGCGGAAGGATGTCCTTGTCTGGCCTACGTACATAGAAAACCTTGTTGACCTTTTATTATTAATCTCCGAGGACCCCCGTGCAGTCGGTAATGGGTACCTTATCCATGACGGCGAGTCTGTAACATTGCAGGACTTCTGCAAAGGCATAGCAGACACCCTTGGAGCAAAACCTATAAAGACCCATATCCCCTACTTTGCCGCCTATGCAGGTGCCGTTGTCATGGAAACCCTCTGGAAGACGTTCAACATAAAAACAAGGCCTTTGCTCACGACGTACACGGTAAAAAATCTCGGCTCGCGGCTGAAGTTCTCCATAGCCAAAGCAGAACGTGAGCTTGGTTGGAAGCCGAAGGTCCCCTTCAAACAGGGGTTTGAAAAAACAATGGAATGGCTGAAAACGCTTGATCTGAAGACCCTCAAACAAAAATAAACTACATGTCTGTATATCTTTTTATGTTGATATGCTTCCCGTCTGTTGTAATTTTTATTGCACCGTCCCTGTCCGTCCTCAAAACCCGGATATTCCTTTTGAACAACCTTCTGAGAACGTCCTTTGAAGGCATGTGAAACGGGTTATCCTCACCGACGGGGATAACAACAATCTTCGGGTCAACCGCATCCATGAACTCTGCCGAATTCGATGTCTTACTGCCGTGATGTGCGGCCTTCATAATATCCGACTTCAATGCCGAACGATAGGTGTCGACAAGCACCAGCTCTGCATCTTCCTCGATATCACCGGTAAAAAGCACGCTGACATCCTTATAGGTTATCTTTGTCAGGACAGCGTAGTTGTTTATATCTTTTTTTGATGACGGGTCGCACACTTCATGCGGCACACTTAATAATTCTATCCTGACCCCGTTGACATAAAATGTTTCCCTGGAGTTTTTAACCGTAGAGACTACGGCTCCTGATCCGTGCACCGCACGCATAAAGTCTTTGTAAACAACAGTATCCAGCGCACAATCACTCTTGTATACCCTGTGTACACCCATGTTTTTCACCATGAAGCCCAGCCCGCCGATATGATCGATCTGCGGATGTGAAGAAACCACATAATCAATCCCGTTCCTCTTCAACGACCATAGATACCTCGCAACAACGGCCTCTCCGGTATCATAGCTCCGGTAAGCACCGCCGCCTGCATCGATGAGCATCGTCCTGCCGTAAGGGAACTCAATCAGTGCACTGTCCCCCTGTCCCACATCGATAAACGTTATGGTGAGCACGTTGTTGAAATGTGTCTTGTAAACGTAGTAACCGGTATCAACTGCCTGCAGCAGGAAAAGAAAGGATGCTGCCTTCATCGTTGTTTTAAGTCCGATCCTTTTAACATTGAGCAGGACTATCATAAATGCATAGTAAAGAAAGATCTCAAACAAGGTAGGTGTCGGTACCCTTATAGACGCTATGGATAAATCCGAGACAGAGCGTATCACCTGCACAATGGCATGCACCAGCAGGGATATGACGATAAAAAGATAATGGCTTAACCATGGGAAAACAAAACCCACTGCGGATGAAAAAAGCGAAAGAGGCAGGACAAGATAGCAAAAGAACGGTATTACGATAACATTGAGCATGATTCCGAACAAAGGCAGGGTATTGAAATAGAATGCAATCACACCTCCGAGTCCAAGGGTTACAAAAAAACTTATCAGCAGCATGCTTACTATGGGGAGGGCAATCACTTGAACACTATGGTTATGAATCCGCTTATGGAATTCCGATGTTATGCCTGTTATTGCAGGCATACAGGCAATAATAGAGCCCACAGCAATAAACGAAAGCTGAAACGATATGCTGAAAACCGCCATGGGATTTATTGCCAGTATAAGGATGGCTGCGATCAGTATGCCGGTCCACCGCGCCTGGGTTTTGTTTATGAGGAATAGAAAGCAGTAGACAGCGATCATGATACCGCTTCTTACAACAGGCGGGTTTGCCCCGCTTATGAAGATGTATACAAGCATCGGTATCGTAGATAGAGCAAGAGAAAGTTTCGGGATATTGGTATGAATACACAGATACTTTGAGCGGGACAGGATAAATTTCACGAGCAAATAGAACAGGTGGGTTATGATTGCAAGGTGCAGGCCTGCTACAACAAGAATGTGGATAATACCGGTTGATGCAAATATCCTTCTGATATCCCGGGAGATATAACCCTGATCCCCGATTACGAGCGCCGAAACAATGCCGTATACCGTTTGATCGTTTGTGTTTCTTGCTATGACATCCTTGATGTGAACGCGGATGCTGTCGATAAATCCCGGTATGCCTTTTTCCGCAAGGTCCGGTTCACTTGAGATATCTCCTTTTTTATTACTATAAGCGACCAATCCAATACCCTTTTTTGCCAGTGAATCCCTATAATCAAAGGAGCCCGGGTTTCTGAGATTTTTCGGTTTACGGGGTTTTACGCTGACATCGATATAACCCCCCCTGATGAGGTGCGTGGAATCTTTGTCTTTGTTAAAGGCAAGCAGTTGGATCAAACAGCCGGATGACCTGTCGCGCCTGTTATCAAGCTTATCAATCTTCAGGAGTATCTTTTCTCTGTCAGGATATTCTGCGACAGATTCTGCAATCCATCCGGATACTGCCACCTTTTTCCCGGCACTGTAAGAAACTACCTCATCCGCACACTGCGTCGAAGGCACAGAAGAGCATGCCATACCGAGCATGAGTACGATGGACGACATCAGCAATATCCAAACAAATTTATTTTTTACCACCACAAGAGAGACTAAACACAGGAAGGCCATACCGATAAAAGCATAGAGCGGTACGGCGGGATTCATACCCGACAACAGGATACCCGTTATCATTGCTATAAAAACAGAGAAAAGCCCCATATACGTTACCGTATACGAATATTCGCCGTATATCAAATATTTTTTAGGTCTTGTTGCCTTTTTGAGGAATCCTTGGTTTAATGCACAGATATGATCAAAATCGAATCCATAACAAAGGTGTATACCAATCTTAAAGCGGTAGATAACGTTGACCTTGAGATAAAAGAAGGTGAGTTGTTTTCCCTGCTTGGCCCCAACGGCGCCGGTAAAACAACGTTGATGAAGATGATCGTCGGCCTTTTAAATCCGACATCCGGAGATGTGCGCATCGATGAGCACAGTATCATGAAAGAACCGATAGCTGCCAAACGATTGATGGGCTATATACCCGACAGGCCTTTCGTATACGAAAAGCTTACCGGCTTCGAGTATATTCTCTTTGTCGCAAACATGTATCACCTTGACGGCAGCGGCATCGAGAAGCGTGCAAAGGAACTCCTCGAGTTGTTTTCTCTTACGAGTTTTGCAAATGAGATGATAGAAGGATATTCGCACGGCATGAAACAAAGACTGGTGTTTGCGTCTGCAATGATCCATGAGCCGAAATACCTGATTGTGGATGAACCCATGGTCGGTCTTGATCCCCGTGGCATCAAACTGCTCAAGGCAATATTCCGGGGTATGAAAAAGAGGGGAAAGACGATACTCATGTCAACACACGACCTTTATGTCGCAGAGCAATTGTCCGACAGGATCGGGATCATAAACGAAGGAAAGATAATAGCCCTTGGGACCGCCCAGCAGCTCAGGGATCAGGCAGGCATAAAGGGCGGGAACCTTGAAAGCGTATTCTTAAAGCTGACCCATGAAGATATCATAGAGGAACTCGATCTATGATGAAACTGCTTGTCCCGTCCTTCCTGTCCCTGAAGAGGACACTCTCCCTGGGCCGCAAGAAAAACAGGATGAAAATCATCGGCATTTCGCTCCTGGCAGCCGGATTTTTTACCGGGGAGTACCTGTTCATCGCGAGGATGCTTGTCTATTTCTCCAAAACAGAGATCATAGGACAGCTCCTGATAGAAAGAATGCTCTCCATGGCAAATTTCATTTTTTTTGCCATGCTGATATTCAGCAACATCATCACCTCCATATCAACGTATTATACCGCTGATGACCTTGTTCTTATCATGAGCACACCCACAACGTTTGAAGAGTTCTTTTACGGAAGATTGCTGCATACCGTTATAAAAAGTTCGTGGATGGTACTGCTCTTCGGACTGCCCATTTATATAGCCTATGGGACAATACTCGGGGGCGGTTTCCTGTATTACCTGTTCATGGTTACCGGTCTGCTGGCATTTGTATTCATAGCTTCATCTGCCGGAGTAATTCTTACCATGATTGCAACCTATGTCCTGCCTGCAAGGAGATTCAGGGAGCTGATGCTCTTTCTGTCACTCATCATATTTATCGGACTGTATATAGGATTCAGGGTAATCAGGCCCGAAAGGTTCCTGAATCCCCAGAGATTCGAAAACGTCATGGGTTACCTGTCAACACTCAGGTCTTCACAATCCTCAATCCTGCCGAGCACATGGTTCAGCTCGGCATTGATGTCTTCCCTGTCCCATGCCTATGCGCATGCCCTGCACATGCTTGTGCCCCTTATCGGTACGGCCATGGGCATTACGGTGACCGGTGTTTTTGCTACGTATCTGTTTTACAGGAGCGGCCTCACCAAGGCACAGGAATCCAAGAATGCAAGACTCAACAAAAAGGGTATTTTATACAGGGGATTGGAGGCAATTACCGGCAGAGGCCCGTTATTTATCAGGGCGATTATAAAAAAGGATGTCCTGAGCTTTTTCAGGGATGCTTCGCAATGGTCACAGCTCTTGCTGCTCGGTGCCCTGGTACTTGTTTATGTATACAATTTCACGGCATTGCCGCTCAAAAACATACCGTTTCCTACGATCTATCTGAAAAACATTGTTGCATTTTTCAACCTCGGACTTGCTGCTTTTGTTATTACATCCATATCCGCACGGTTCGCTTTCCCATCGGTCAGCCTTGAGGGCAGGGCACTCTGGCTGATAAAGGTGTCGCCGAACGACATTTCCGAGCTTATCAGGGCAAAGATTTTGTACAATCTTGCGCCATTGCTTGTCGTGGCAGCAGCGCTTGTATTCTTTACCAATCATGTCCTCGGTGTTTTTAACTATATCATGTACCTCTCCATGATCACGATGCTGCTTTTAACGGTTGCCATTACCAATATGGGCGTGGGATTCGGAGCGATCTATCCGAAATACCACTATGAGAATGTGGCCGACATAGCCATGGGGTTCGGCGGTCTTGTTTTTATGATAGTGAGCCTCGGTGTAACCATGATTGTCCTTTTCATAGAGGCAATTCCCACCTATAAGATCATGAAGGAGTTTGCATTCCCCACGGGATTGAATTTTTACGCGTATGTGTGGATTTCATTATTGTATTTGCTATCGATATCTATTATCGTGTATCCTGCACTCTACATAAGGGCAAAGGCTTTGGAAGCCATAAAAATAACGGAAGGATGAACGTATGAAGAAAACCATGATAAGTGAATTAAAAGAAGGCATGATAGTTGACAGTACCTTTCTGATAAAAGGGAAAACCTTTGGTACGGGAAAAACCGGGAAAGACTATCTTACCCTTATCATCGGCGACAAATCCGGGGATTTGGATGCTCGGGTATGGGACAATGCAAAGGACATAGATTCTATGGTCGGTATTAACAACATCGTACAGGTGCGGGGAAGGGTCAACAACTATAAAGGCAAGCTGCAGATATCCATCGATGAAATACGGTGGATAGACCGGGCATCCGTAGAAATATCAGATTATATGATACTTTCTCCGAGACTCGCGGATGACATGCTCTATGAACTGAAGATGCTGATGTCGACGATAGACAACGAACACCTGAAAGGCCTCGTGAACCTCTTTTTTGCAAATGAACAGATGGTAAACCTGTTTAAAATATCAAGCGCGGCAAAGACCATACATCATGCGTATGCCGGCGGACTGCTCGAACATACCCTGAACGTCGTAAGGCTTTCCGATATGATCATGAGTGTGTATGAAGGAGTGGACAGGTCGCTGCTTTTAACATCCGCCCTTTTTCACGATATCGGCAAGATAAGAGAACTCGGGGGAGATTTGACAACAGAGTACACGGATGAGGGAAGGCTTATCGGTCATATTGTCATAGGGACCCAGATAATCGATGAACTCATATCCGGACTTAAGAATTTTCCGCGGGAACTTGCATTACTCCTGAAACACAACATTCTGAGCCATCATGGCGAACTGGAATACGGCTCTCCCAAAAGGCCGAAAACACTCGAGGCTATCATCCTCCACTACATCGAAGATATGGATTCCAAGGTAGCAGGGATAAGGGCTTTAATCAAAAAGGAATCAAACGTTGAGGGCGATTGGACAAGCTATCATCCCTCTTATAACCGATATTTTTACAAGAAGCATCATTTAAAAATGCTCGCCCGTGATAAGGAAGACAAGGCAGATAAGGAAGATTAAAAGGATAATGAATGAGAACAAAATAGAGGTTGGTTTTCATGAACCTGTCCTTGATAACTACATCGAGCTGGTTTATTCAATAGCAGCGCAGCATGGCATAGAAATTCTCATTGTAGGAGGGGCACCGCGGGAAATCCTGCTTCACCGCAAGCCGAAGGATTTAGATTTTCTCGTGGTAAAGGGCGATGCACGCAAGATCCCCATGCAGCTCCATGAACTTCACGGTTTTTTTTACCCGGTCTTGTTCGACAAATTCGGCACGTACAGGACAGGCATGCAGGGCGTGAAAGAAGTCGATATGGAATTTATTCCCCTGAGAGCAGAAACCATAGAACGAGACCTTTTCCTGCGTGACTTTACCGTAAACACGCTTACCATGAGACGCCTGTCCATGTTCCAATACGAGATCAGTGATATGCTCGGCAACGCCTTCACTGCACTTGAACAAATGATCCTGAAAACACCGATAGCCCCTGAGAAAACAATCAAGGACGACCCATTGAGAATCATGCGTGCTGTGAGATTTTCATGCACCCTCGGTATGGTCCTGGATTCTTCGTTAAAGGCTGCTGCAAAAAATCTCGTCCGGCTCCTGAACGAAGTGGCGGTTGAGCGTGTGCGTGATGAGCTGTTTATGATCCTGGTATCGGATGTACCCTCCAGGGGCATGCTCCTCATGCAAGATCTCGGCATAATAGACGTCGTAATGCCCGAGGTACTGCCCATGATTGGTTTTGATCAGAGATCCCCGTATCACAAGGACGAACTATTTACCCACAGCCTCGAGGTAATGGACAAATCGCATCCCCGCATTGAAACACGGCTCGCAGCCCTGTTTCACGATACCGGAAAACCTTTTTCGATGCAGCAGGCAGAGGGGAAGGTGACCTATTACGGACATCAGGACAAAAGTGCCGATTTTTTTAAATCATTTTCAGGCAGGCTGAAGCTGCCCAACCATATAGCAAACACAACAGAAGCACTCATAAAAAGGCACATGATCAACTACTCGCCGGAGTGGAAGGACTCAACCATCAGGAAATTCATAAAGCACAATTATGACATCCTTGATCAACTGCTCGCACTGTACCGGGCGGATGCAGGCTCCCTTGCCGATCCGTCAAAGCCGTTGAGCATGGTAGAAGAGCTTGTCGGCAGGATCAACCAGCAGCAGATAGAACAGATA
>DAHXOM010000266.1 GCA_027364825.1 bacterium
TGTCCATATATATCAACACATTACGCCATCAAAAACCTGGCACGCTCCATGCATAATAAACAAGTATAAAATTCAAAAGGAGGAAAAGTTTATGAAAGGACAAAAAGGTTTTACGCTGATCGAGTTGATGGTCGTCGTTGTGATCATGGGTATCCTCGCGGCAATAGCAATCCCGAACTTCATCGCAATGGAGAGAAGGGCAAAAGAGGCATCGGTAAAAGGAAGTATGCATACATTCCAGCTTGCACTGGAGGACTTTGCAACAGGGACTGGAGGCACATATCCGGATAATATTACAACAAATGGAGATTTCACATGTAAATTACCAGATAATACACCGCCCAATGACCCATATCAAGCTGGCTATTATCAGCCTAGTGTAGACTGCACCGCTGTTGGAGCTAATAAACGAGTAGGAACTCCGGCTACTAATGGCGATTTGTTTTACGCGGCCACAGCAGATCCTGTATTACCAACTTTTATTGCTGCAATGGGTGCAGCAGCGCCTGGCGGAGCAGCTTGTACCTCTGGTGGAAATGCTGGTTCTATTCAGTATGCTACTGAGGCTGCAGCTCCTTATACAGCATGGGCGCTTGCTGGATGTAGTGATACACTTCTTCCGGCAGGTCATGGTAACTGGATACAGTCGAATGATACAACATTCTTTGTAGACCACAACTAAAAGAAGCTAATTAAATTCAAGTGATTTCAAGCCCCTCCCGCCGTTAGCGGGGGGGCTTTTTTTTAAGGCTTGATAAAAATGGAACATTGAGGGATAGAGATCGGATAAGGAGTATATCCCATAGAAAGAAGGGTGCAGGGGTGTATAACTGTTCTCCTTTCTTTTGCAGGAAAGATTTGATAAAGAAATAAATTAAGAAAACAACACACCCCTTTTTCCCCTCTTATTAGAGGGGAGAAAAAAGGAAAGGAAAAACTATTATGAATGAACAAGCAATTATTCAGATAACAGGATTGAACAAAACCTACCCGCGGGGGTTTATACATAGGTATGAGGCATTGAAGGATGTTAATTTGTCTGTAAAAAAAGCGGAGATCTTCGGCTTTCTCGGTCCAAACGGAGCCGGCAAGACAACCCTTATTAAATCCATCCTTGGATTACTGAAACACGACTCCGGCAGTATAAAGCTTTTTGATAAGGACATAGATGATTCCGATGTAAAGAACAATATTGGCTATCTGCCGGAAACACCGAATTTTTATTCTTACCTTACAGCCTTTGAGATTATGAAGCTTTATGCAAGGTTGTATACTATGAAAGACGTATCAACTCCCGCGACCCGTCCTCCGGATGGGGACCCAACCACTTTACTAAAGACAAATCCCCCCTACCCCCCTTTACTAAAGGGGGGAGAGGGGGGATTAAAAGAAGGCATTGCTTCTCCGCCAAAGGCGGCCCGCAATGACAGAGGTGGTAGAGGCAATGTTGATGACATCATAAAAGAAAAGCTGGAGCTTGTGGGGTTGAAGGACGCGATCCACACAAGACTGCGGGCATACTCCAAAGGTATGCTGCAGAGGCTTGGCATGGCACAGGCACTGATCAACGACCCGCAGCTTTTGATCCTTGACGAGCCCATGAGCGGGCTTGATCCCATCGGCAGGTCTGAGTTTAAAGAGATTATGCATAAGCTGAGAAAACAGGGCAAAACGATCTTCTTCAGTTCCCACATCATCCCGGATGCAGAAGAATTATGCGATCATGTTGCTGTCATCAGGTCAGGCAAGATCATAAAGGTTGGTAGTGTAAGCGAGCTTGTTGATACAGGTACAACGGGTGTGGATATTACGGCAAAGGGCAAACTGAATGACCGGGTAAAACAACTGGTCAAAAATATTACCTGCAGCAATGAGCAATGTATATTCCACGTAAACGATCCGGAGAAGACGAATGCCATTTTATCGGAGCTTATCAAAAACGGGTTCAATATCGTCAAAGTTGAGCCGGTACGGCAAACACTGGAGACGCTGATCTCGAAGATGATTAAGGAGAATTAGATGATCGTTACTTTGCATAATATGACACACCCCCGGCCCCTCTTAATAGAGGGGAGGTTTGACAAGAAGGCAACGCACCCCCTACCCCTCTTATTAGGGGGGAGGTTAAGTACCGATAAAGCATACCGAAGGCTTCTGAAGTCCCCTCTAAAAAGAGGGGATAAAGGGGTGTGTAAAAAAGGAGTTCTATAATGTTTAAAAGGATTTTTGCAATAGCCTCAACAGGCTTTAAAGAAGGTATACGGGAAAGGATACTATACCTTCTCTTACTCTTTGCACTGCTCATGATGTTTGCTTCTTACGGTTTGGCAGCACTCAGCATGGGTGAATACATAAAGGTCACGCAGGATATCGGTCTTGCAAGCATCATGATCTTCGGCGTGCTGATTGCAATCTTCATGGGTGCTTCTATCGTGTACAAAGACATAGAGCAAAAAACCATCTACACGATCCTTACAAAGCCTATAAAAAGATCGGAATATCTGATCGGAAGGTTTTTCGGGCTTTCATCCCTTGTTGGTGTTGTAACGATCTTTATGGCAATAATCTTTTTCGCAATCCTGTTTTCCTTTAACAGATACGTTTATTATACCCAGTGGTCAATCAGAACGATATTTACCGCCGCTGTCATCCTTGCCATTGTGTACTCGTATCTTTCCATGCTCATTGTTATTGCCATCTCGATCTTCTTTTCCACATTTACATCTCCCATAGTTGCATCCATCATAACATTCTTTATCTATATTATCGGCAATGGGCTTGATACGATTATGTCCCTTGTTGGCAAGGTACACAGTGAGGCGGCAAAGGTATTACTGAAGGTGCTTTATTACATACTGCCAAACTTCGGCAATCTGAACCTGAGAGACCTTGCCATCTACGGCATTGTACCGTCTACCCCGCATCTTCTTATGCTTGTGGCTTATACGATTGTTTATATCGGCATCATGCTGATGTTGTCCGCGTTTGTATTCAACAGGAAGGAGATGCGGTGAGAGACGACACACCCCCGACCCCTCTTATTAGAGGGGAGGTAGGGCAGGAAGGGAACACACCCCGACCAATGTTCTGTCTTGGTGCCCAGGCACTTGGTAGAGGAAAGGTAGGAAGAAAGTATCTCTTGGCAAAGGACGGTTGTCAAAATATCCCCTCTAAAAAGAGGGGATTAAGGGGTGTGTAAAAATGAAAATCTATTACAACAAAAAACTTAAACATCTGGCAGCCCGTCTTCGGAATAACAGTACAAAGGCAGAAATTAAATTATGGAACTATTTAAAGAACAAACAGATAATGAAATATGACTTTCATAGGCAGAAACCCATAGATACATTTATTGTGGATTTTTTCTGTAATAAACTGAAGTTGGCAATAGAAGTAGATGGATATACACATGGATTAGAGGAAGTTTATGAAAAAGACAATTTGAAAAATCAAAGATTGAATCAATTGGGAATAACAGTTTTAAGATTTTCTTACGAAGAGGTAATGAATAATGTAGATGGTGTTGTGACAATGATGAAGGAATATATAAAAAAAGTAGAGGAAGGAAACACACCCCCGCCCCCTCTTATTAGAGGGGAG
>DAHXOM010000271.1 GCA_027364825.1 bacterium
ATGCATAAGAGAGAAAAGACAAAATATATAAAAGAAAAAACCGGATTTGATAATTATCCCGTATGCATTGATGGATATTCTTAAGACGGATTAATTAAATGCTTGACTATAAGTAAGTAAATGATAACATACAAGAGGGAGGAAAATGAAGATGTTTAACATACCGAACTGGACATTCGAATTTCACGGGCACAAGTGTCCTTTTATGCCGATCGGCTACAGAATGGGTGCACTGGGACTGGAGAAACTCGGTGTTGCAAGGAGCAGGGACCACGAGATGCATGTCTTTTCGGAAATGGGTATCGGACATCCACAGGGCTGTATGCAGGATGGTATTATGTCAGCGACCGGTGCTACCTTTGGAAAGGGCATGATAGAGAGGCTCAATTTTGGAAAGATTGCCGGTATCTTCTGGTATCCGGGAAAAGGTGCTGTGAGGATGGCTTTGAAAAATGAGTTCAGTGACAAGCTGTCAACCCATGAGTTTTTCAAATACCGCAAACAGGGGATAGAGCCATCCGGCATACCGGATAACGTATTGGACGCCATAATAAAGATTGTGCTCGATGCAACGAATGAAGAATTGTTCAATGTCAAGGTGATGCCTGATTTTAAATATGAACCGGTAAAAAGCTCATTTAATAAAGCAAAGTGCGAGGTGTGCGGAGAGTATGTATTTGAAAGATATTTAAGACATAAGGATGGTAAGGTTGTTTGTATCCCCTGTTCAGAACGTACCAGAGAAGAGGCCGTTATCCATTTGCCCCTGCTCTAAGTCCATAAAAACATAAAGCAAAGAATTTATATGCTGTTATGGGAATATACAATAAGTAAGGGAATGTAAGGAGAGATATATATGTTTTTCAAGACAAGTATGGTTTTTCTCTTGGTTCTCGGTGTGTTTGTATCAACCGCAGCGTCGGATCAAAATGCGGTTCCGCCCAATTTGATCCCGGATGTTTCAGCATATATTCAGGTGCGTGGAACGTACGGGAATATAGGTCCTGCTGCAAAGACATTCACCGGGGATGGGTTTAGCATAAGGCGTGCAAAGGTAATTCTAACGGGCAAGGCAGTGGATCATCTAACCTACAGGTTTCAATTCATCGGCAGGAGTGACCTGCCGTCACCGCAGCTTCAGGATGCGTATATCGTGTATGATAGGTTTAAGTTTGCACAGTTTGTTGCGGGTCAGATGGTACCTCCGTTTGGAAGGGAAAGGCTTACACCGGACTGGCAAATCTATACAATCGAGCGTTCACAAATCTCAAGCAACCTTGTTCCGTCATCCCAGACACTTGCGAGGGATATCGGTATCGAAGCAAAAGGAGATGTGGTGGACAATTATCTCGATTATGCCGTGGGTGTGTATAATGGTACCGGTGCCAACAATGTACCGTCCCACAACGCAAACAGTAATTTTCTGTATGTTGCGAGGGTTGTTACCACACCGATGAAGGAAGATGCTGCGCATGATACCCCGGGGATCAGTATCGGAACCTCTATAGCATACCGCAAGGCAAATGGTTTAACCAATCTCAGCAATATTCTCAACAACAGCCTGCCGTTTACCGGCACTGATTTCAGGTACAATTTTGACGGAGAGATAACGTATAATGGATTTTCATTCATTGGTGAGTACATAAGGGCTATCATGACAAGTGATGAAACAAACATAAAATCCGTTACATCCGATGGATATTATCTGCAGGCAGCTTGTTTCGTAACCCGGTATCTTCAGCCGATGGTAGAGTATCAAACATTCAATCC
>DAHXOM010000273.1 GCA_027364825.1 bacterium
AACCGCTGCTCGTATAATTGAGAGGCTGTGTCGTTGTTTTTTCTTTCAGCACGGACTCTACTTTCTTACTCACTTTATTCCTGTCCGATTTCTGCAAGGTTAAAACAGCGGACACGACAATACTGCTCGAAGAGAGTTCCCTGCATGTCCTGTAGCCGAAACCCATGGCTTTTTTACCGAGTGTCCTTGCCCTGCCTGTCCTTTCTATAAACGTAACCGTCTCGACAACGTCCGATAGAGTGCCGTACCCGGTACCGGCATTCATAACGATTGCTCCGCCGACTGTTCCCGGTATGCCTGCGAGAGGTTCAATGCCGGACAGACCCCGTTCCGCACAGTATTTGACAAGCTCTGCAAGGGGCTTTCCTGCACCGGCCGAAATCCTCACGACCGATTCTTCCTCAGAGATCACGTCGAGAGAATCGAGTGTATTTTTAATCCTCAGGACCGGATGCGGTATGCCTCCGTCCCTTACGATAAGGTTTGTTCCGGCACCCATGACAACGTAGCGTTGTTCGCTGCGCTTCGACCAATCTATAAATTGAAAGATATCGTCTACATTTTCCGGCGTTACCATGCATGCGCAAATACCCCCGACCTGCATGCTGGTGTACTCCCTCATCGGGACATCGAGCAAAACCGTACCTTTCATAATCGATTTCAATTCGTTATAATCAGGCATTCTTTTTTAACCTCTTTATAAATGCATCCCCGACTGTATTGATATCACCGGCACCCTGGGTAATGACCATATCGCCCGGTACAGCCGTACGCTCCAGCTCATCCACAATCTTTTCCTTGTCCCGTATATATCTGACGTCCTTGTAGCCCATGTCTTTCATGGCGTTGTAGAGTCTGGACGCGCTCACGCCTTCTATGGGCTCTTCACCCGCGGAATATATATCCGTAATAATGAGGACATCCGCCTGATAAAATGCCGTAAGGAAGTCATTGAACAACAGCATCGTCCTCGTGTACCGGTGCGGTTGAAATACGACAATGAGTCTCCGTTTCCATCCGTTCTTCGCACCGGCAAGCGTGGCCTTTATCTCTTTGGGATGATGACCGTAATCGTCAACGACGATAATGTCATGGACGTCCGCCTTGATCTGGAACCGTCTCTCCACTCCGTTGAATTTCTCTATGCCCTCTTTTATCTTCTCCGGCTCGAGTTCAAGCTCAACACCTGCAGCGATACTTGCGAGGGCATTATATACGTTGTGTATGCCCGGCATATGGATGGTGAACGAACCGTACGGCCTGCCCTTTACGTTTACCGAGAAATCACACTCCCCGCCTCTCTGGACAACGTTGTATCCCTGAACATCCGCCTGTGCGGACAGGCCGTACGTCATCCTCCGCACCTTGAGCCTCGGCATAATGGATGCCACATTCTCTTCATCGAGGCACAATATCGCAAGACCGTAGAAAGGCACCTTGTTGATGAATTCCACGTACGCGTCCTTTTCTCTCTCAAACGTCTTGTAGTAATCCAGGTGTTCGGGATCTATATTCGTCACGATGGCTATCGTCGGGGTAAGTTTTAAGAAACTGCCGTCGCTTTCGTCTGCTTCCGCAACAAGGTACTCGCTCTGACCGAGCTTTGCGTTGGAGCCGAATATGTTCACCTTGCCGCCCACGATGCTGGTCGGATCGAGCCCGCCCGAAGCAAGCACGATGGAAACGAGGGACGTGGTCGTGGTCTTTCCATGACTGCCTGCTATTGCAACCGCGTACTTGACCCTCATGAGTTCCGCAAGCATCTCTGCCCGCGGTATAGCCGGTATGTTGTGTTCGCGCGCGTAAACAAGCTCGGGATTATCGTCCTTTACCGCGGATGAGAACACGACAACATGCGCGTCCTTTGCATTCATTGCCCGGTGACCGATCATGACCGCTGCACCGAGAGATTGAAGTCTCTCCGTTACCTTTGACGGCTTGAGATCGGATCCGCTTACCTCGTATCCTATGTTCAGAAGCAGCTCGGCTATGCCGCTCATACCTGCTCCGCCGATACCGACAAAATGTATGTGCCTTATCCTCTTGTGCATGTATTTCCCTTTCCCGCCAGTTTTATCATCTCGTCCACGATGACCGATGCCGCATCCGGTTTTGCCCATTTCACCATTGCTCCGGACATGTTCTTCATCCTGTCTTCATCTTCGATCAGCCCCTGAATATGCCGTACCAGCAGATCCGGGCCTTTCGTTGCAGCCGGTATGAGCACGGCTCCTCCGTGCAGGGAAACCTCCTGCGCATTCAGCGTCTGGTGGTCCGATGCAGCAGACGGATACGGTATGAGGATGGACGGAACGCCGTACGCTGCAAGCTCGAAGAGTGTCGATGCGCCTGCCCTTGATACCGCGATATCCGCTTTCCCGAACACCGCGGCCATATCGTCTATAAAATCAAAAACATCCGCTTTGAATCCATGCCTTTCATAGGCATCCCCGACATACGCGTGATCCGCTGTTCCTGTCTGGTGTATGAACCTCACCCTGTCCTTGATACCGGTAAGGCTGTCAAGCCCCTGTACCATCATCTCGTTGATCTGGTGCGCACCCTGACTCCCGCCCAGCACCAGTATGGTTTTCACCGTTGAACCGGATGCTCTTCGTTCCCGCGCGGTATATCGTATGGGCAGGCCGGTCAGCTGTGTCTTGCCGTACGGAAGGTACTTCTTTGATGTTTCAAAGGACAGAAAGATCTTCTTTACAAATCTTGAAAGGACCCTGTTTGCAAGCCCGGGTACGGAGTTTTGCTCATGGATATCGGCAGGGATACGCATCATCGCAGCGGTCATGACGATGGGGAACGAAGCATATCCTCCTACGCCGAGTACTGCGTCCGGCATGAAATCCTTGATTATACGCTTCGATTCACTTATAGAGTCCGCCAGCAAAAAGGCAGACGACAGCTTTTGTGACGCCGTCTTGTTCCTGAAGCCCCGGACAGCGAGGAGCCTCCGGTTGGCCGCAGGGAGCGTCCATTTTCTGCTTTCTATGCCTGAATCGGAACCGACATACATATAGGTAATGTCCCCTTTCCTTCTTATAATTTCATTCATAATCGCCAGTGCGGGGAAAAAGTGTCCGCCGCTACCCCCACCTGCTATTATCATCCTCGTCGCTTCCATCGTTAACCCTTCTTGATAAATTTAATATTATGCCTATCGAAATAAGCCCGGCTGTCAATGAACTGCCGCCGTAGCTTATGAACGGCATGGTAAGTCCCTTTGTCGGCAATAGCCCGAGCGTAACCGCTATGTTGATGATTACCTGGAGGGCTATAAACAAGGTCAGTCCATAGACCGTCGCCTTTGTAAAAATACTCCCGGAACGTGCAGCTACGGAAAACGCCCGGGTAATGAGAAAGATGAATACCCCGATCACTGCGGCTACACCTATAAAACCAAGCTCTTCTGCAACGACCGAAAAGATAAAATCCGTATGCGCCTCCGGCAGATAAAAAAGCTTTTCAAAGCTGTTCCCGAGTCCTACGCCGGTTATACCCCCCGCTCCGTACGCAAGGGTCGACTGCACAATCTGGAACCCGCCGGTCTGCGCATGCTGCCACGGGTCAAGGAACGCCTTGATACGGTTCAGCCGGTATGTGGAATGCATTACCAGTAATACGGCAACGGGAATTACCGGAATAAATGTCAAAGCCAGCGACGCCGGATTCACACCCGACAGGAAGAGTATCGCAAATACCACGGTCGTTATAATGACCACACTTCCGAAATCAGGTTCTTTTATGATCAGCAACAAGACAATGACTGTATAGACCAGGGGAAGCAGGACCGGAGGTGAGCTGTTCAATCTCTGCCCTTTTTCTTCCAGCACATGTGCTATGAGCAGTATCAATACCGGCTTTGCGAATTCCGATGGTTGTACGGTAAACCCGCCGAGCCTCAGCCACCGGTGCGATCCGCTCACCACCGTACCGATATGCGGGACAAAAACGAGTATCAGCAAAAGGATGATGAACCCGTACAAAACGTACACATACTTCCGTACCATATCGATATTTATCACAGCGGCAAACCCGCCCGCCAGCAGCCCTAAAACGAGGTAAACGAGCTGGCGCTCGACAAAGTAGTACTTCGTGCCGTAGGCCTTCAGCGCATATATCGAACTTGCGCTGAAAACCATAATGACGCCGAAAAGGCACAGCAGCAGGGTTGCAACGATTATTCCGCGATCATAGTCCTTCATGCGCCGCGCTCCTGTTTATATTCATAACTGCGGATTTGAACATCTCTCCCCTTTGTTTATAGTCAAGGAACATATCAAAGCTTGAACAGGCCGGTGACAGGAGTACACTGTCCCCGCGTACAGCATGGTGAACCGCAGCGGCCACGGCGGATTCCATCGAATCTACCGGCAGTATTCTGACAATGTCACGGAATGCGTTGGTGATCCGCTCTTTCGCTTCACCCATCACAACGAGCAGTTTTACCTTCTCTTTGATAAGGCCCGACAGCGGGCTGTAGTCCCCTTCCTTGTCCCTTCCGCCCATGATAAGTATCACCGGCCCGGACATGGTTCTTAATGCAACAACCACCGCATCGACATTTGTGGCCTTTGAATCATCATAGTATTTGATGCCGTTGACATCAGCCACGAGTTCAATCCTGTGGGGAAGCCCTTTGAAGCTGTTTATCGTTTCCTGGATAATTCCATCCGGTATATCGAGCAGCTTTGCTATGATAATGCATGCCATGGTATTCTGGACATTATGCATACCAGACAGGGAAGGATTGTTATGGGTAAATATAGTTTTATACCCGGACCCGTCGATAAAGGTTATCTCCCCGTTCTTATAATAAGCGCCTCTCCGTGTCCTCTTGCTCGTGGTAAAACAGTAAGGCCTTGACATTATGTTCCTCTTGCCCTTCACCGTATACCGGTCTTCCGCGTTGATAACGGCATAATCGTCGACGGATTGGTTCATGAATATCCTGAGCTTCGCCTTTGCGTAATCGTTGATATCTTTATAACGGTCAAGATGGTCGTCCGTAATGTTCAGCAGTCCTGCTATCCACGGCCTGAACCTGACAATACCCTCGAGCTGATAACTGGACAGTTCCAGCAGGTAGAGTGCGTATTCCCGGTCATGTTCGACAAGCTGGATAAACGGCGTACCGATATTACCTCCCACGCCGGCCTTTTTGCCCGCGTTGTTCAGTATCTGGCCGAGCAAGGTGACCGTGGTAGTTTTACCGTTGGTCCCGGTAATGCCGATGATTTTTTTATCCGTGAATCTGGATGCAAGTTCGACCTCGCTTATCACCTCTGTGCCTTTGCTCTTCACCGCCTGTATGCCCTTCAATGCCATGGGCACACCCGGGCTGACCACAGCAAGATCACAACCGCCCAGTGCATTACCGTCCCAGGCGTCAATCATGGTTATACCGGATTTCATGCGGTCGATCCCCTTGATCTCTGAAACAGGCTTCTGATCATAGCAGGCAACCCTGCCTCCCCTTTTCAGGACAAAGTCCGCGGTGGCAAGACCGGTATTACCCATGCCGATGACCGCTATGTTTTTGCCTTTTAATTCCATCCGTCACCTCAGCTTCAGTGTTGCCAGGCCAATGAGAGCGAGCAGGATGGATATGATCCAGAACCGTACCGTTACTTTCGGCTCAACCCATCCCTTTAATTCAAAATGATGGTGTATCGGCGCCATTGCAAATACACGCCTGCCGATTAATTTGAACGAACTCACCTGAGTTATCACCGAGAGGGCCTCGATCACAAAAACGCCGCCGATGATCGCAAGCAGCACCTCCTGCTTGAGTATAATGGCCACGACGCCGAGCACGCCGCCGAGCCCGAGGGAACCGACATCTCCCATGAATATCTCCGCGGGGTAGGTATTAAACCACAGAAACCCCATAGCGGCACCGATAACAGCACCGGCAAACGTCGCTATCTCTCCTGTTCCCGGAATAGAGGAGAACATAAGGTATTCGGAGAATTTTACGTTACCCAGCACATAGGCAAACACGGCATACACACCGAAACATGTCATGACAGGGACGATCGCAAGACCGTCCTGTCCATCCGTAAGGTTGACCGCGTTTGACGTTCCAATCACAATAAACAGGAAAAACAGGAAGTACACCCAGCCGAGATTAACAACGAATTTTTTAAAGAACGGAAATGTCAGCGTATAGTTAAGGTCGTCAAACCGTAACAGCAAATACATGACCGCAATGGTAAGGACCGTCTCGAACACCAGTTTATAGCTGCCCTTGAGTCCCTTCGAGCTCCTGTCCCTGAGTTTCATATAATCATCTATAAAGCCGATGGCTCCAAAACCCAGGAGCGAGAATATGAGTACCCATACATACACATTCGCAATATCCATCCACAGTATGGTTGAAGTAAGGATGGAAACTATCATTAAAACGCCGCCCATAGTCGGTGTACCCTTTTTGCTGATGTGGTTTTTGGGACCATCCGACCGTACCACCTGTCCCATGCCTATCCTCGTCATGAACCGTATAAAGGGGCCACCGAAGATCATACTGATAACCAATGCCGTGATCATCGCACTCAGCGTTCTGAACGAAATATACTTTAAAACATGAAATATTATAAATTGCTTTGCCAGCGGATATAAAAGATATTCAAGCATTTCTGCCCCTCATATAAGTATCGTATGCCGATATGACCTGCTCCAGTTTCATGCTCCTGGAACCTTTTATATAAATCGTAACACCGTCTTTGGATAAAGATTCCAGCTCTTGAACAGCAGACTGTATATCACCTACCTGTTTTGCATAAACCTGTTTCATGCCCGATGCGAGCACACCTTCAAACGTATTGCCCGAGTACCTGCCGAGGAGTATAAATTTGCCGACACCTTGCTCGGCAAGGAACTTCCCCAGCGCATAATGCTCCTGAGCCGTCCGGTCACCAAGCTCCAGCATATCTCCTATGACAGCTACCATGCTTTGTGCCCCGTATCTTTCTATGGCCGACAGGAACCCGCTCCGCATGGAATCAGGATTGGCATTGTACGTGTCGTCAAGGACCGTGATGTTGTTTTTATACGACATACTGTTGCCTCTTCCCCTGAATACCTGAAAACGCCCGCACGCCGCCCGTATTGTTTCCCAGTCTACATTTACGTGCCTGGCGCACAGCATGGAGAGAGCAATGTCGTAAAGATAGTGCCTGCCCGATACCGGCGTGCTGAAGCTGTGCTCTTCACCTTCATACACAATACTGAAATCCATGCCCCGGTCGGTAAGGTTGTACGAAACTATACGCATCTGCGCATCCGCGGAAAAACCCGCGGTGAGTGTCCTGCCCTGGAAACGGCGGGCTATACCCATTACCAGGGGATCGTCTGCGTTCATCACGGCGGTCCCGTTCGTCTTCATCGCTGAAAACATCTCTTCTTTTGCCTTTGCAACGCCTTCCAGATCATGAAAAAACTCAAGGTGCGCCCTGCCGATGTTCGTCAGTATGCCGATGTCAGGGGAAGCTATGCCGGTAAGGCTTGCCAGCTCACCGTACCTGCTTGTTCCGAGTTCAAGCACCCACATCCTGGTTTCCTGCTCCATGTTGAGTATGGACAGCGGCAGACCGATAAGATTATTCAGGTTACCCTGCGTCCTCCCGGTATCGTACAAACCCGATAAAAGATCATACAGCATTTCTTTGGTTGTTGTTTTACCGTTGCTCCCGGTAATCGTTATGACCGTCGGCTTGTACCTCTCCCGTATGCTATGCGCCAGTTCTCCAAGGGATTCAACGGTATCGGGTACGGAAAAGACAGCCGCTTTGTTTCCGGCCGCATCTGCCCGGTACTCATAGTTTTTATCGATAACAACACCGGCTGCCCTGCTCTTGATGGCATCGTTCACAAAGGTATGGCCGTCGAAATGCTCTCCTTTAATAGCAAAGAACAAGGAATTGCTCACCGGCTTTCTTGTATCCGTCGATACACCGCTTGCACACCAGTTCTTCCCGGCATTTACGACCTTTATATTTTTCAATCCCTGTATATCCTGCATATCTATTTTCAATTTTTTATTCCAAAATAATCATGTACGCTTTCCTTGTCGCTGAAGTGGATGGTCCTGTCTTTGAATATCTGATAGTCTTCATGCCCCTTGCCCGCTATCAGAACGACATCGCCTTTGTTTGCAATCTCCAGCGCTTTCCCTATGGCCTGCTTCCTGTCCGGAATAACGGTATAGACCTTTGCGTCGTAACTGCAGTTTGGATCCAGAGATTCAACTTTCGTTATATCCTTCATGCCTTTCTCTATGTCGGACAATATCGTTTCCGGCTGTTCGGAACGCGGATTGTCCGATGTTAAAATGGTTATATCCGAAAGTCTTGCGGCGATCTCACCCATGATCGGCCTCTTCCCCTTATCTCTGTCTCCGCCGCATCCGAACACACATATAATCCTTTTTTTCTTCAGTTCTTTTAATGCTGTCAGGACTTTTTCGAGAGCATCCGGGCTATGCGCATAATCGACGAAGACGTAGGCGTCCTTCGGATTCATGACCCTCTCCACCCTCCCGGGTACATTTTTCATGGATGCAATACCGTGCTGTATGTGATCCATGGATATGTTTGACACGATAGCGGTTGCGACCGCGGCCATGATATTATAAATATTGTAGTAACCGACAAGAGGGGATTTCAGGTCCATCATACCTATGGGGGTCGAAAGTTTCATCGTGATACCGTCAAGCGATGTCGTTGATTCCACGAGTCTGATGTCGGCCTGTTTCGAAATTCCGAACCTGAGGACATGTATGCCCCTCTTTATCTTGACCTTGTTTATCCAGGGATCATCGCTGTTCAGGATGGCAAATTTTTTGCTCTTATGGCTTGCGACCAGCAGCTTTTCAAACAACAGGGATTTTGCGGAAAAATAATTCTCCATGGTTTTGTGATAATCGAGGTGGTCCTGGGTAAGGTTTGTAAAGATTGCCACGTCAAAGTCAATACCGTTTACCCTGCCCTGCGAGATCGCATGCGAGGACACCTCCATGATCGCATCGGTTGCACCCTGTGACAGGTAATCGCTCATCATCATGTTGATGTCCAGGGACTCGGGCGTTGTGTTTACTGCTTTTATCTTCTTGTTCATAAACCGGTAATTTACCGTGCCTATCACAATGGGCTTTTTCCGGGCTGAATTGAGTATGGATTCCACAAGGTACGTCGTCGTCGTTTTACCGTTGGTACCGGTTATACCGACGATAAACAGCTTTGCGCCGGGATTGCCGTACAACTCCTTTGACAGCAGCGACAGTGCCGTACGCGGGTCTTCCACGATGACCTGCAAAACATGTTCCAGGGAAGGATTGTGCGCCCTCGCAACGATTGCGACCGCACCGTTGCGGGCAGCTTCCTGTTCGTACGTTATGCCGTCTTCCTTCTCCCCGGGTATGGCAACGAATAAATAACCTTTCCGCACTTTCCTTGAATCACACGCAATACCTTTTATATCCCCGGCAACATCCCCGCGGAGCGATAAAACATGTATGCTTTTTAAAAGTCTTTTTATGTCCATGCTCACCCTTTTGTTGCCCTCGCAGGATTCGGGCCGTCATGTTTACCGACATACACCGTCTTCTTTATAGAACGGGTGTGCTGTACACCGGGCTGCGGAACAGCGGCAGCGGTACTGTGTCCTGCCGGATTCATGGAGAACAAGACCACAACAGGTCCTTCCAAGTAGGGCGTAGAGGGCCGAGGGGTCTGCTCGACTGCGTAACCGGAACCTTTCAGCACAACATTGTTGATACCGGCCTGTTTTGCCTGCTGTAACACTGCTCTCATTGTTTTACCCTTAAAATCCGGAACAAAGCCTGTTTGGGTTATCCCGTTAAGCTGTGCCTGCTCAATATCCACTGAAGAAGGCTTGTCGGAGGGCATTGCCATGATATTTAATCTTGAGGGAACACCGAGATACGGCAGCACCTTCTCCGCTACATCTTTAAAAACAGGAGCTGCACTCGTTCCTCCGTAAGGATTCTTCAGAGGATCGACGAGCATGATAAGCATAACAATTTTCGGTTTATGTGCGGGTACAAACCCGAGGAAAGACGATATGAAGCGGTTCTTATAATACGTCCCTGTCAACGGGTCCGGGATTTGTGCAGTACCTGTTTTACCTGCCACGGTATAACCGTTCATCTGTGCGTTGACCCCGGTCCCGCCGCCGCTGACGACGCCTATCATCATATCCGTCATGATCTCCGCCGTATGCTCCGATATGACCCTTCTTTTGATCACGGGTTGGAATGTCCGGACCCGGCCGTCCGGTTTGCGTATCTCTTTTATGATCTGAGGTGCGAGGAGAAAACCGCCGTTGGCTATTGCCGACATTGCCGTGACAAGCTGGATGGGGGTTGCGGACACGCCCTGGCCGAACGGTATCGTATCAATGGAAACACCCGACCACTTGCTTACAGGATTCAAAATGCCGGGTGATTCTCCGGGCAATTCTATGCCGGTCTGACTGCCGAACCCGAAGTGTTTCAGGTAGCTGTAAAGCGTTGAACTGCCCAGCTTCTCTCCTATTTTTGCCGCACCTATATTACTGCTGTACTTGAGGATATCCCCGATGCTGAGCATGTTGTAATCGCCTTCGGCATCCTTGATGACAATATTGTACACCTTGTAATGGCCGTCCTCGCAAAATATTTTTTGATCCTGCGATATCACGCCCGCATCAAGGGCTGCTGAAATTACAAACGGCTTGAATATAGAACCCGGCTCATAGGTGTTTTCAATGGCTGTATCTTTAAACACAGACAGGGGATAATCCGTGTACACGTTGGGATTGAAGTCCGGTATACCTGCCATGGCAAGCACCTCGCCTGTTTCAGGGTTCATGATGATACCGATACCTTTTTTTGCACCCTGTTCGGACACTGCTTTCTTCAGCGCCTCCTGCAGTATGAACTGGACGTTCAGATCCAGGGTAGTCACAACACTGTCTCCGCTCGGTGACGTATCATCCGTCAGATCGCCGGTATAAATGGGGCTGTTGCGTCCGTCCACATCTATGACCGCCGAGAAGGGTATACCGCTCAAATACTTGTCAAGGGACAGCTCTATTCCTGCAAGCCCCCTGGAGTCTATGCCCACAAAACCGAGTACCCCGCTCGCGAGTTTAAGGTCCGGATAAAACCTTCTGTACTCTTTCAGAGAGTAAATGCCTTTAAAATGATACTGCATGAGCTTGCGCGCCGTGTCCGGATCGACAAGCCTTTTTATCCACACAAACTGCCTGTCGGAATCTAATTTCTTTAAAACGGCATCTGCGTCAAGATGGAGTATTTTCCCGGTAATGACAGCTGCCCTGCTCTTGTTTTTTACCTTCGAAGGGTCCGCATAAAACGAGTCGACCAGAACGCTCTGTGCAAGTATCCTGCCGTCCCTGTCCATGATCAGCCCTCTTGCCGGGAGCAGGGTGACCTCCCTTGAATATTGCTTTCTCGCAAGCTCTGCATAGCTCCTGCCCTTTATGACCTCAAGGTAAAATGCCTTCGACAGTACCAGTGCAAAACCCGCCATAATGCACAGATATATTATGAATAGTCTTACGAGATGTTCCTCATGTATACGCTTTACAGAGTCCATCCTACCGGTCTGTCGAAATTAACTGTCTGCTGTCCGGATAAACCATATTCAGTCTCGTCCTTGCTATTTTTTCGATCCTGTTCCTGCTTTTGAGTGTGGCTATTTCAAGATTGTATTGATCGATCTGCTCGGTCAGCTTTTGTGTCTGCGAAGTCAGATCCGACATCCTGTAACTCGCTGCTATAAAATTTATCCGGCTCCATATCAGGATCAGTACAAAGAAAAGAATCACCGCAAGCGTTACCAGTATTTTGAATGGAGCGATACTGATGGTCGGTACGGTCTGATAATCGATTGCCCTGTTATCCATATAAGCTTTCATACTATTAGCCTCCTAAGCTATCCGCTTTATGGCCCTTAATCGCGCGCTTCTTGCTCTGTAGTTATGCCGTATTTCTTCTTCGTCCGGTACTGCTGGTTTACGGGTAAGTATTTTGAATACGGGTCCCGTAAGAAGAGAAAACTGTCTGAATGCCTGTTTTACTATCCTGTCTTCAAGAGAATGGAATGAGATGACGATCAGCACGCCGCCGATGGTAAGGAAATCTCCCGCCTTTTGAAGAAAGGCCTTCAGGTTTTCCAGTTCATCATTTACAAAAATCCGTATTGCCTGAAATGTTTTCGTGGCCGGATGTATGCCGCGGCGGCCGCCCATGGTCCCCGCTATTATAGATGCGAGTTCGGCCGTATTTTTTATGCGCGATCTTTTCCGTGCGGTAATGATGGCTTTTGCAATCTTCCTGGACTGCCGTTCTTCTCCGTACTCTTTTATAATCCTTGCAAGCCTCTCCTGATCGAACTTGTTTACGACATCGTACGCCGTAACACCCGACGATGTGTCATAACGCATATCGAGCGGTCCTTCGTTTGAAAAACTAAAACCTCTCGCGGCATCGTCTATCTGCGCGGTGTTGAACCCGAGATCCACGATAATACCGTCAAATTTTTCAATGCCTGTTTCCCGTGCAATATCTTCGATGTCCCGGTAATTTGTATGTAAGAATTTTATTTTTGCATGAAAGGCTTCAAGATTATTTTTTGCTCTCCCGAGCATGGTGCCGTCGACATCCGAGCAAACAACAGAACCGTCGGGAGCGGATGCTTCAAGAATAGCCTTTGCGTGCCCGCCCTCTCCGACGGTTGCATCAAGGTATCTGCCGTTATTCCGGGGGCTCATGAGTTCAATAACTTTGTTTAACATTACCGGTATGTGCATTCATACTCCCAGGTTGGCAATGCCTTTTTTGATATTCGAGAAGTTGTTTTTGATCCTCTGATGTTCCTGTTCAAAGGTTGTGATATCCCATATCGAGAATATCTCGTCGCCGCCCGCTATGATAACCTCTTCCCCGAGGTGCGCCTCTTCCCGCAGGTATGCGGGTATAAAAAGTCTTCCAAGCCCGTCTATTTCATATTCGAACGCATCGCCGTAGTGGAATAGTTTATAATCTTCCACAACGTCCAGGGTCGGGGGCAGGGCTTTTATTCTTTCTTTCCGCAGCTTAAAGACCTGGTAGGGGTATACTTCAAGCCAGTTCTGGTTGTTGGTAAGGATGACTCTGTTATCGTACTCGTCGGTCAGTATTTTTCTGAATGCCGACGGCACGCTTACACGGCCTTTTTTATCAATCTTATGTCTGTATCTGCCTATAAACTCCATACAATTTTGTTATACTTTCATACCCCTTTATACCACTTTATACCACCCTATATTAAATGTCAAGCCATTATTGGTTAAAAAGATTCGAGAATGATGTTGAACGGTTTAATCCGTTTGAACCGTTTAAACCGCCTTAAATCGTTGAGAATGCGGACCGCACGATACCGGTTTTGGCGAAGCTGCCCCGAGCAAAATTAAAACGTTCCCTCTTGCATTTTTCGGGTTAAAAACCAAGGCAAAAAAAAGGGCTTAAAAAATTTAAGCCCCTCCAAACTTTCCTATTTCATTTTTTGGGTCAGAACTAACTTACCTTTACGATTTGTTTGCCAAGGTTTTCACCGGTAAATAGTCCGATAAATGCCTTTGGTGCATTTTCGAGTCCCTCGACAACATGCTCTGTATATTTTAACTTCTTCTGTGAAATCCATTGGGCAAGCTGACGAATACCTTCCTCGCTTCTGTCTGCATAATCCATGACAATGAATCCCTTCATCAGGGCACTCTTTACCAGCAGGTACGGCTGGACCCTCGGGCCTTGCTCCGGCTTATTCATATTGTACTGGGATATCTGTCCGCAAAGCACAACGCGGGCCTTGAAATTCAGAAGCGGCATGATGGCATCCGAGATGTCTCCGCCGACATTGTCAAAATAGATATCAACACCATTGGGACAGGTATCTTTCAGCGCTTTTTTTATATCAGCGGTTGTTTTATAGTTTATTGCCGCATCAAACCCAAGCTCATGTATCAGATACTTTGTTTTCACGTCCGAGCCTGCAATACCGACAACCCTGCAGCCTTTTATCTTCGCAATCTGCCCCACGAGAGTTCCTACTGCCCCTGCGGCACCGGACACGACAACCGTTTCACCGGATGACGGTTTACCGATATCCAATAAGCCGAAGTATGCGGTAAGCCCGGGCATTCCGAGAATACCGAGTGCCGTGGATACGGGCGCTGGTCCGGGATCTATCTTCCGGACTTCCCGGCTGTCCGCTGCGTTGTAATCACGCCAGCCAAGGTTGGCAGTAACAATATCCCCGGCTTTCAGATCCGGAGACCTTGTCTCAACCACCTCACCGACAATGCCGCCGGTTATAGTCTTGTCGAGTTCGAAGGGGGATATATATGTTTTTACGCCGTTCATTCTGCCCCGCATATACGGATCTACGGAAAGATATAATGTTTTGACAAGTACCATGCCGTCCTTACACTCGGGCATTTCTGTCTCGATAAGCCTGAAATCATCTTCCCGGGGCATGCCCTCGGGCCTTTTTGCCAGAATTATTTCCCGGTTCTTTTTTTTCGTCATTGTGATTACTCCTTTGCACAGAATATAAGTACTCGAACACCTCCGTTCCAGACATCGAAATAACCGGAGTTTGCAACAAGACGCTCTGCTTGTTGATTTACAAACCAAAATGCTTTATATAACATGGTTCAATGAACTACGCTGCTGCAAGACTACAGAGAAGTTCAGGTCAAATAATTTAAATGGAGTATGTATATGGATATTGAACGAATAAGAAAAGATTTTCCGGTCTTGTCCCGCATGGTAAGGGACAAGAAGCTCGTGTACCTCGACAACGCCGCGACAACACAGAAGCCGTCTGTTGTAATAGAGGCCATCGCGGATCTGTACAGAAACTATAATGCGAATGTACACAGGGGCGTATACCTGCTTGCAGAGGAGTCCACACAGGCTTATGAAGATTCGAGAGAAGCTGTCCGCAGATTCATCAATGCGAACAGCACGAAGGAGATCGTCTTTACCCGCAACGCAACAGAGGCATTAAACCTTATCGCCTACACATGGGCAGAGGCGAATATCAAGGCCGGCGATGAGATCATCGTCAGCATCATGGAGCACCACAGTAACTATGTGCCGTGGTTCAGGCTTGCCCGCCGGAAGGGTGCAGTTATTAAGATCGTACCTTCAAGGATGGATGGAGAGCTTGATATGGATGCCTACAAATCCATGCTGTCCGATAAAACCAGGCTCGTCGGTATCGTCCATATGTCGAACGTTTTTGGTACGATAAACCCCGTAAAAGAGATAGTGTCGCTTGCACACAAGAAGGGTGCTGTCGTCGTTGTCGACGGCGCACAGAGTGCACCGCACATGAAGATCGATGTCAGGGACATCGATTGCGATTTCTTCGCTCTCTCCGGGCACAAGATGCTCGGCCCCACGGGTATCGGGGCGCTCTATGCAAAAGAGTCATACCTCGAATCCATGGACCCTTTCCTCAGCGGCGGCGAGATGATCCTCAAGGTCACGCTGGACAGTGTCGTGTACAACGAACTGCCGTGGAAGTTTGAAGCGGGCACCCCGAACTATGAAGGCGCAATCGGGTTGAAGGCCGCGATCGAGTACCTCGAGGCCCTTGGCATGGATACCGTCGAAACCTACGAGAGAGAGCTCACCGCATACGCTCTGGAGAAGATGAAAACCGTACCCGATATTTTTATCTATGGCCCTCTGAACGCGGCAAAAAAAGGAGGGATCCTCGCCTTTAATATCAAGGGTGTTCATTCCCACGACATCGGTACGATACTCGATAGCGAGGGCATCGCAATCCGGGCCGGGCACCACTGTGCACAACCGCTCATGATAGACTGCGGTGTGTCCGCAATGGCACGGGCGAGCTTCTATTTCTACAATACAAAGCAGGAGATTGATCTCCTGGTCGCCGCACTAAAGAAAGCAAAGGAGATATTCGGTCATGTCGCTTGAAGAACTCTTCAAAGAAATTATCATAGAACACTACCAGCACCCCAAAAACCAGGGACACCTTGAGCATCCGGACGCAAAGTCTGACGGCTCTAATCCTTTATGCGGCGATGAAATCGCGATGGAACTCAGATTTGACGGCGATAGGGTTAAGGATGTGATGTTTACCGGGAATGGCTGTTCGATCAGCCAGTCTGCCGCCTCCCTGATAACAGAGGCAATAAAAGGAAAGACCGTCGAAGAAACAAAAAAAATAATGGGTGAGTACAGAAACATGCTTGCAGGAAAAGAGTACGACGCGGAACTACTCGGGGACCTCGAGGCCCTGTCCGACGTGAAGAAATACCCTGCACGGGTGAAATGTGCAAGCCTGAGTGTCGCGGTGCTCGATCAGGCTTTACAGCAGAAAAAGTGAGGGGATATAAAATGACGATAAACTATTATGCCGATTTATTGAAGATCAGGGATGCCAGGCCGCTCGTTCACCACATAACAAACTACGTCGTGATGAATGTGAGCGCAAACATAACCATCTCGCTCGGTGCATCGCCGGTCATGGCACATGCACTGCCCGAGGTTGAAGACATGGTTTCGATAGCGAGCGTACTGTACATCAATATCGGCACCTTGAGCGATCCCTGGATCGATTCGATGCTCGCCGCAGGAAAAATGGCAAACAAGAAACACGTCCCTGTACTGCTCGATCCCGTCGGAGCCGGCGCAACAAAGTACAGGACAGAAACAGCGAAGAAGATTTTAAAGGAGATAAAGGTAGACGTGCTCAAGGGAAATGCAGGCGAGATGCAGTCCCTGGCAGGAGAAAAGGTAAAGGTAAAGGGTGTAGATTCGACAACTTCTGCCGGTCCGGACACCGCCGAAGCACTTGCAAAAGAGTACGGGTTAACCGCTGTTATTACAGGACGCGAAGATTATGTTTCGAACGGCAGACAGTCCGCTCAAGTGAAAAACGGCACAGAGATGTTCTCACGCATCACCGGCGCGGGCTGTATGCTGGGATCGATCATTGCAAGCTTTATGGCGGTCAATAACGATTCTTTTTCTTCAGCCATCGAAGGACTTGTATCATTCGAACTGGCGGGTGAAAAGGCTGCAGCACGTACAAAACTTCCGGGCAGTTTCATGACCGCGTTGATCGACGAGATCTCGCTCCTCAACCAGGACTCCTATAAGCTCGCTGATGTTATGATACAATAATACATGAAGCACAAACCCGAACTTCCCTCCGGTATCTACGGTATTACTTCACGAGATTTCGGAACATCCCATGAGCAATCAGCCCGGTATCTGTTAAAGGCAGGCGTCAGGATCATCCAGTACCGGGAAAAAGCTGCATCTACCCGCGAATTACTGAACGAGGCTGCCGCGATCAGGGATCTTTGCAGGCAGTATAATGCCCTATTTATTGTCAATGACAGATTGGACATTGCACTCGCCTGTGATGCGGACGGCGTCCATGTGGGCCAGGACGATATGCCGGCCCGGGTCGTCCGGAAGTATCTTGGCGATAAGATCGTCGGTGTTTCCGTGAGGAATGAAGAAGAGGTAATAACCGCACAGGCAGACGGTGCCGATTATCTGGGTGCAGGTGCCGTATTCCCCACATCCACAAAACAGGACAGCACCTGTATCGGCCTGGACATGCTCGGCAAGATAGCCCGGATTTCAAATGTCCCGGTTTATGCAATCGGCGGTATTACCCTGAATAACCTGAACGCATTAAAACAACTCAACATCCTCGGTGCTGCCGTGATATCGGCGATACTGAACACCCCTGACCCGGAAAACACCGCACGGGAATTCATCCGCATCTGGTCATCCAAAGAATGACCCCGCGTATAAACCGGCAGTGAATATCACTGAAGTTTTAAGGTGCCAATTGGGTACCTTAAAAAGAGGAAGGACTTTCTAACGGGTTTACCGAGCACGGGGTTGCCATGCTGGCTGCCCTCCTGGCGTTATGATTCAACCCTGTCCAAAGTCCGGGGCTGAACCTTATCTCTCACCTCTACGCACTTTTTTTATAATGGGAAGTATACCAATCAATGAGCTGCTTGATCATCTTTTGATAGGAAGTTTGCCTCTTTTTTGCCTCTTCTTTAAAGAAATCAATGCTCGACTTCTTCAACGAAATCGTTATCTTCACCTTTTCTTCTTTTAACGCCAGCTGATCGGGCGGTGGAAGAAAATCTTTAATGATTTTTAGTTTACCCATTGGTTCATCAGTATAATTTATTTTGTTTCTCATAAATATCCCTCCCTTTTCTCCAATATCCCGCACCGTAAATGCGGATAACATTACCCCTATACGTAAATCTTACAGTCATTATGCCGTCACCCACGCTTCCGATACAATAAAAGCGGTGTTCTTCAATACTGTGTGATACATCTTCTACGATCACACGATGAGGATCTAGAAACGCCTGCTGTGCCAACAAGAAACAGTGTGTTTTGCTTGATTTTCCCTGTCTTTCTCATCATCCCACTCAAAATGCGATTTCTTCATAAAGATACTATAATACAGGATGGTGACAAAAGCAATATAAACGTATGGCCATTTATATGGCATTATTCTCCTCTCGCAAAGAGGTGGCTGCGACAGCAGACAGGTATTTGTTCCTGCTGCATCATTCCGTGCCTGACACGGAATCCAGTTCTTTTCCCTTCTATGAAGAGGGGCGAGATCGGGTGTGTCGCCCGCTATCTTCCCCTGGCAATGGGTTTGATTCCTGTAGGGGCAGGGCCTGCCCTGCCCTCTTCCTCTCAACGTTCTGAATCATATCTGTCTAAAGTCCGGGTCGGACTGTCGTCTTCTTTATGCGACTCTTCTCCCTGTTTTGACAATTTCTTTGATATAAGGATTTGTTTTATCAAAGTCTGTCCTGGCAAAAGAGTGGGGTTCTATTCTTAAATCCACATTTTTTGTAAGCCTCATCAACTGTGCATCCTCATTAAACCCATCGATGTTATCTTTATCCCAGAAAACAGCAAGATCTATATCGCTATCCTTATGATAGCTGCCTTTAACATAAGAACCATAAAGATAGATATGCCATACCGGTATATTGTTTTCTCGAAGAATCTTCAAATATCTTTGAATAATTTGATCGATCATCCTTGTATTTTTTTTGACAGCCATTTTCTAAACTCCTTAATCTTATAAAGATACTGTTCTGCAAAATCTTTTGTTGCTTTCTTGTAAAAACGTTGTTTGTAGTCCGGATAGCGAGTCTTTATATTAAAAGCGGTAACCTCTAACAAAAAATCCTTTTGCAAATCTGAAAGTTCAAGTTCTGATCGCTCTGCTATTTGTAACAGGTGATGGATCTTCGGCACATTACTGTCGACAACCTTCACATAGTATGCCTTTAGCATCTTTTCAATAACAAGATGCCCTACAAACAATGCCCACACATAATGAGCATTTTCAAAAAGGCTATTCATCGCTTTGAAATCAACGTCCGACAAATCTAACCAGTATTTTACAATTTCATCTTTTTTCATAGTGTTTGCTCTAAACTATGTAATTGTATATCACATAACATTGTTAACATTCAATTTGTTTAAAACAGGTACACTCTCATCTTTCCTTAAAAGATTTCCTGATTATTTTCTGCTTTCTCTTAGTCGTGAGGGAATAATGAACTTATCACAAATTGTGATAAGTTCTAATATTAAGCATGCTCCAAACTTACATGCATTCACGGAACAGGGTATTGCCATGCTTTCAAGTGTGCCTCATAGCAGGGGTGTGTTCTCTTAATTTTCCCTCAGCAATGCTTGGGTCGAGGGAGTTATGATTTTGCTATTCTCCTCCCCTTAAGATAAGGGGAGGTTGGGTGGAGTTATGATTTAACCTGTCTTGTGATTTGATGCCTGTAGTGGCAGGGCATGCTCTGCCCTCTTTGCTCTCCATTCTCAGAACATTTCACATTTCAAGTGCTGAAGCCGTTGCTTTTCCTGATGACCTCACTTCTTATTTCTCCGGTTTTACTGCCTTCATTTGCCGGGTAATTTCCAGCTTTAGCTCTTCTTCAGTTGGTAAATACAACTTATACCTTGACGCAAAAATATGTTTATTCCCTTTTGCTAGTGTATATCGTACGACCGCATCTTTTTTGTCTTCACATAGTATAAGTCCAACACTCGGATTATCGTCTTTTAATTTAATATCCTGGTCGTAATAATTCACATACATCAGCATCTGACCGATATCTTGGTGCGTAAGCTTGCCAATTTTTAAATCAATGAGCACATAGCATTTAAGGACAGTGTTATAAAAAACAAGGTCGATATAAAAATGGTCTCCTTCAAGTGTAATCCGTTTTTGGCGCGCCACAAAAGTAAATCCTCGTCCTAACTCAAGCAGAAATCTGGTAAGATTATCAATCAATCCCTGCTCTAATTCGTTCTCATAAAGCTTTGTTTGAGAAGATAAACCGGTAAATTCCAATACGTACGGGTCTTTAATCATATCACCATAAGTCTGTAACTCCTGTCCCTTGCGGACTAGTTTTAAAAGACCTTTCTTATCTTTACTTAATGCAAGTCGCTCAAATAAAAGACTTCCTTTCTGCCGCTCGAGTTCCCGGGCTGACCAGTTATTCTTCATACACTCTATTTCATAGAATGAACGCGCCTCTTGTTTTTCCACCCGCATGAGAATGCGATAGTGCGTCCAGCTCAATCCGTGACGCAGTGCGTCACGTTTTTGATACATTGTGTAAAAGTGACGCATATTGCGTAAATTTGATTCATCAAATCCAGCCCCAAAATCATCTGTCAACCTGATTGACACCTGTTTTAATAGTTTGCTGCCGTATTCCGCGCGTGCCCTCCCTTTCTGCTCCTCTTCTACTATTTCTCGGCCGATCAGCCAATACGCCTGAACCATCTCATAATTGACAGACCGCATGATATTTCCGCGGGCCGCCTCAATGATACTGCGAATACGATTATAAAGACCTTCTGTTGGCTTTAGAAAATTAGTCCTTTTATTCTACCCATTTTCTCTACTCACTTTAATGTCACTCCGTTTTAAGGCCACACCTTCATGCATACACATCTTTTCTAACAAGGTTTACCGTTCACAACTCCGGACATGACATTTATATAAACTTCCTGCCAAAAGACAATACGGATACAGTGCGTTTTTGTCAAGTAAAGAACAGGTTGTGGCAAATCTGTTCCCATGAAACGTAATAAAAATATATTTATTATCCCTAATCCCTTTTGGGCCCCCTCCCTTGATGGGAGGGCTGGGCACACAAGCAAAACTTGGGTCGAGGGAGTTATGATTTTGCCCTGCCCTCTTTGATCCCGTCCATTCTCAAAACATTTCACATTTCAAAGTCTGAAGCCGTTGCTCTCTTTAGGATTCTCTTTACATCCTACGATGATATAGCGTATAATAACAAAACATTTCATTTGGAGGTATCATGCAAACAAAGGCACTTGTTCCTGTAGAAACAATAGAGCAGAAGATCCTGCTCATACGCGGACAGAAGGTAATGCTGGACCGGGATCTTGCTCTACTCTACGGAGTGGATACAAGAGTATTAAACCAGGCTGTAAAGAGAAATCTAAAAAGATTTCCGTCGGATTTTATGTTTAGATTAAATGAGAACGAAGCAATAGGATTTTCAAGATCACAATTTGTGATCTTGAAGAAAGGTAAAAATATAAAGTACTTCCCCTATGCTTTTACAGAAAATGGTGTCGCTATGCTTTCAAGTATACTGAATAGTGAAAGAGCTATACAAGTTAACATTCAGATCATGAGAACCTTTACAAAGTTGAGGGCAATAATATCCACTCATAAGGATTTATCCCGAAGATTGGATGAATTAGAAAAGAAATATGACAACCAGTTCAGAGTGGTTTTTGATGCTATACGCGAGCTTATGACTCCGCCGGAACCCAAACACCGCAGAATAGGATTCTTATGAAAACAATAAAATCCACTTACCTTGACTATATGTCAGATATGATATATTTATATATAAGAT
>DAHXOM010000287.1 GCA_027364825.1 bacterium
GGATTATAACCTGAAAAAAGCAAAGGAGATGGCAGGGAAGTTTAAGGGTAAGCAGGTGTCCGCACTGAAGTTCGATGCACTCAACAAATCCAGTGTAGAGAAGACCATAAAAGGCAGTGACATCGTTGTCAACTGCGTGGGACCGTTTTACAACACGGTCAAACCCATACTGAATGCGGTCATGAAGTCGCGTATCGATTATGTCGATGTCTGTGATGATGTTGATGTTACACTCGACATCCTTGAAATGACCGGCAGGGCAAAAAAAGCAGGGATAACGGCTTTGATCGGTATGGGCAGCTCCCCGGGTGTTACGAATATCATTGCAAAGCTTGTGTCCGAACAGTTTTTATCAGAAACGGATTCCGTTGATATATTCCACGCACACGGAGGAGAGCCTGTCGAAGGGGATGGCGTCATCGGTCATCGTTTTCATTGTATGACCATTGATATACCCATGTATCTCGACGGCAGGCTGCAGTATGTCCAGTATTTCAAGGAAAACGGTATAAAACTCCGTCAGACGTTTAACTTTCCCGTGCTTGGCGAGGTGCCGATATTTCCCTATCCTCATCCGGAGCAGGTGACCATACCAAGGTACATCAAACTCAATCAGGTTACCAACAAAGGTACCGTGGTACCGATTGAATATTACAACCTTATCGGAGAGATGTGCAGGCTCGGGCTTGCAAGCAAGGAGCCGGTCAAGGTAAAGGGAAAGACCGTAGTGCCGTACGATTTTGCAGTGGCATACATTATAAAGCAAAGAGAGCGCATTTTGAAGGAAACAAACTTTGGCCGGCAGAGGGGATGCGTGTCCGTTGTTGTGAAAGGCAGGAAAGAGGGCAAGTACAGGGAATACCGGTTTCATATGGCATCACAGAGCCAGGCACTCGGAGAAGGCACGGGCATACCTGTTGCAATGGCGGCAATCCTGATGCACCAGGGCAAAATATCGGAAAAGGGAATTTTACCGCCAGAGGCAGCTGTTAATCCTGCCGACTTTCTGGGCCTGCTGCCGCAGGTAATGGACATGGACAAGGCAAAGGCCGGTGACGGCAGTTTCAGCGGATTTCTCATAGAGAAGGTGGATGAAAACGGAAATGTGTCAAAGGTAGATATGTAAAAAAGTGATGATACAGCATCAGGGGCAAAGTGGCGGAGTATTCCGATTGTGCTTGAGCGAGGAGCCATGAAGATTATATGCAAAGACCCAACATTTCCGGAACGATAATGTTATGAACAACGCGGAAAACAAAAAACCATATATCCTTGCCATCGATCACGGCACATCAGGCTGCAAGGTGGCGGTTATATCCATACATGGTGAGGTTGTGGATTCGGCATTTGAGCCGACCCCAATCTATTTCTCCCAGGGCGGGGGTGCAGAGCAGGACACCGGGGATTGGTGGAACGGTATTGTCAATGCCACGAAGAAACTGATCGGCGGGGGAAGGGTAAAACCGCAAGACATCGTTTCTGTTGCGGTGTCAAGTACCTTTTCAACGACAGTTGCAGTGGATAAACAGGGCAAGGCATTGATGAGGGCAATCACATGGATGGATTCGCGCGGTGCCCCCTTCATAAAAGAGGCCATGTCCGGTATGGTCAATATACAGGGATACGGGTTGAGCAAGATCCTTCCGTGGATACAGAAGACAGCAGGCGGGCCGCAGCTTTCCGGTAAGGACGATATAGCGCATGTGCTGTTTATCCAGCATAAGTATCCAGAGGTATACGAAAAAACCTATAAATTCCTCGGGAGCAAGGACTATCTTAATTTAAAACTCACGGGGCAGTTTTCTGCTTCATACGATTCAATCATGCTTTTCTGGATCACCGACACCAGGGACATTAACAACATACAATATGATGATACCCTGATAAAGCGGTTGAAGATAGATAAGGAAAAGCTGCCGGAGCTCATAAAATCAACCGATATTGTAGGAACGCTTACGAAAGAAGCTGCGGAATCACTTGGACTGAGTACCGGTGTAAAGGTGGCAAGCTGTTCGCCGGATCATCAGTCGGCCCTTGTCGGGTCGGGCGCTGTAAGGGACTTTGAAGGGCACCTGTACATAGGAACTTCTTCATGGATTGAATGCATAGTGCCGTATAAAAAGACCGATATGTTCCACAGCATTGCTTCCATACCTTCTGCGATACCCGGTAAATACCAGTGTATAGACGAACAGGACATTGCCGGCGGCAGCCTTCCATTCCTTTTAAACAATATAATGTTCTATGAAAATGAGCTTAACCATACGTTACCACCCGATACTCCCTATCAACGCATGGATAAGATTGCGGCTCAAGTCCCGCCGGGTAGTAATGGAGTTATCTTTACCCCCTGGCTGAACGGTGAACGAAGCCCGGTTGATACAACAACCCTGAGAGGCGGCTTGTACAATATATCCATTACAACAAATATGAATGATGTTATTCGTGCCTTCTTTGAAGGTGTTGCCTACAATACCCGATGGAACCTCCGGTATGTGGAAAAATTCGCAGGCAGGAGGTTTGAAACTATCAATATCATCGGAGGAGGTGCTCAATCGGATATATGGTGCCAGATATTTGCAGACGTGCTGGACAGGAACATACGGCGGGTTAACGATCCCCTGCAGGCGAACGCCAGAGGTGCGGCATTCATAGCATCCGTCGCACTTGGATATATAAGCTTTGACGATATACCATCACTGATCGAGTACAACCGGACATTCAGTCCCGATAAAAAGAACAGTTCGTTGTATGAAAACCTTTTCCACGAATTTCTGAACATATATAAGAAGAACAAAGCCATGTATCACCGTTTGAATTCATTATAAAACACATCCCATATCCCGGAAAATGCAATAGGGGAATCGGCCATAGGCAGATAAGTCCTCTGGCTTATTTGTTTATTCACTCGGGGTACCCATCCCCGGCACACAAGCGGAGCTTGGGTCGGAAGGGCAGAGCGCTCCACCTTCTTAACGATTTAAACGGTTCAAACGGTTTAAACCGCTGTTTTCCGCCAAAGGACGGATCCATCTGTGGCGAACTTTATAACGGGATTAACTTGACAGCTATGGGCATAATGTTTATTATATCACCATATCGTGATAAAGGAATATAACGATGTTAAAAGATTTTATCAGATCGTCTAAAGCGTTGTCGGATGGGACAAGGGTGAGAATACTGAACCTCCTCTCACGCCGTGAGTTATGCGTCTGTCAACTCATGACTATCCTCGGTATGGGACAATCGACGGTATCAAAGCATCTCGGTATACTGAAAAATGCCGGGTTTATAGAACCTGAAAAAAGAGGGACATGGTCGTTCTACAGGCTTTCAAAAGATAAAGTAAACAGGCATAACCTTGACTTCATTCGGATACTTTCATCCCAGCCGGAAGAAGATCCCTTTCTCCGGATGGACGGGTAGAAACTACAAGAGGTAGACAAGAAGGGTATAGCGTTTTGCAATAAAATAGCATTCAGTAGAAAGTAAAGGTAAAACCCGTTTGAAAGGCGGAGCTTTCTAACGGGGTAAAGGAGTAACGGGCAATGCAGAGTAAGAAAATAGAGATCTACGATCCGGCAATGTGCTGTTCCACAGGGCTTTGCGGGCCGGTTGTTGATCCGGTGCTGGTGAAGGTGAACGATACTGTGCTGGCACTGAAGAAACAGGGTGTTGCGGTGGAAAGGTTCAACCTCTCACAGCAGACAAAAGAGTTTGTGACAAACAAAACCGTGGCAGATCTTCTGCATAAAAACGGCAAGAAGGTATTACCGATAACCATGGTGAGCGGCTCGGTCTTCAAAACAGGAGCGTATCCATCCTACGAGGACCTGTGCAAGGCCCTCGATATTGAGCCGTTACAACATAAACCGATGACACTGGCGGCAGGGTAAACCCCGTTAGAAAGGATATAGCTTTACCGCACGACCTTTCTATAAGGACTTAAAAATATAATCATAATATTCCCGTTCTAAGGGCAGACCTTTCTAACGGGGTAAAACAAGGAGGACGCATGTTAAGTTTGACAGAAACGGCTTTGGAGAGATTCAAAAAGATTCTCAAGGAACAGGGAAACGAGAGTTATGGGATCAGAATATTTTCCGCAGGTGCAGGATGCTGCGGTCCGTCGCTGGCCCTGGACATGGTAGAACAGGCCCAGGATGGAGATGTAACCTTTGAGAAAGAAGGGTTAAAGGTCTTCATAGAAAAAGACGCAAATGAAACACTTGCAGAGGCAACCATGGATTTTTCCGAAGAACGAGGCTTTGTATTAAACGGTATGGCGGAACATTCCTGTCATGACGGATCCTGTGAGACCGGATCCTGCGATGATGGGTCCTGTGATGAATGTGATGAATAATCATGTAAGAATTAAGGATCGTACTACAGTTGAAAACAGGAAAGAGTTGTTCGTCTCTGCTCACGAAACAACATGAATAAATTATTTCTTCTATAAGGAAATATGCAATGACAGAGTACTTATTCTTTTCGGGCAAGGGCGGCGTTGGTAAGACGACCATGGCATCCGCAAGTGCCGTCCACTACGCCATGAACGGCCAAAAAACACTGATAGTGACGACAGACCCGGCTTCCAACCTTGCCGATGTTTTTGAGCAGGAGATAGGACACAGGATAACCCCGATCAATGGCGTGCCAAATCTATGGGCAATGGAGATCGAGCCGGATAAAGCAACCAAAGAATATAAGGAAAAGATCATTGCACCCTATCGTGACATCATGCCTGAGGACGTCCTGGCCTCTCTGGAGGAAAACCTCAGCGGTCCCTGTACGACGGAGATGGCTGCATTCGACAGGTTTATAGATTTTATGGAGGGTGACAAGTATGATATCATTGTGTTTGATACGGCTCCGACCGGCCATACCATACGCCTGCTTGAGCTTCCGGTTGACTGGTCCAAACATATAACAGAGGCTGCAAGCGGCAGCGGGCAGACATGTCTTGGTCCTGTCCAGACCATTCAGGACTCAAAGGACAAATATGACAGGGCAACTGCACTCCTGAAGGATACGGAAAAAACAACATTTATATTTGTCATGCGCCCTGAAGAGCTTTCCCTTTATGAAACGCAAAGGGCAGCGAATGAGCTTGAAACCATCGGCATAAAATCAGGTAAGCTCATCATCAACGGCATACTTCCGGAAGAGGTGTGCGGTATTGAATTTTTTAAACGGAAATATGATGCCCAGCAGAACATAATCCGTAAGGCTGAAAGCGGCATCAAGAAGCCGAAACAGTTTATGCTCCTGAGGGACAATGAGGTAAAAGGATTGAAAGCCCTGCAGTCAGTGGCAGAAGAGTTGTTTAACGGCAGGAAGTCTTCATTCCAAACAGGTATAGGACATACTCCGTTTTCTGATATTGCATTGGAGAAGCCGGACATAGACAACCTTTGGCTTCCCGGAGTCGGCGCAAAGACCAAGTCCCTTTTTTTTACGGGTAAAGGCGGCGTCGGGAAGACGACCATCTCATGCATAGCTGCACTGTTCAATGCTCGGAAAGGTTTCAAAACACTCCTGGTTACCACTGACCCTGCGGCACACATCGGAGAGGTCTTGAATGTAAAGGTCGGATCTGAACCGGCAAAGGTTACGGACAACCTGTATGCTGTTATGGTCGATCAGAAAACAGCATTCAACGAGTACAAAGAAAAGGTGCTCAATGAAGCAAAGGGCAAATATTCCGATGATATGCTTGCAGCCATGGATGAGGAGTTGAACTCGCCGTGTACCGAAGAGATGGCTGCATTTGATAAATTCATACAGTTCATAGAGGGCCGTGAATACCAGACAGTCGTGTTCGACACAGCTCCCACAGGGCACACGCTCAGGCTCCTCGAACTGCCGTTTGATTACGCAAAGCAGGTTGAGATGATGGCCGGTACCGGGGATAATGCCGCTGTCAAAGACGGTGCAACGAACAGGTTTAAAAATATCATACAGACACTCAGGGACAGAGAACGTACCCTCTTTACCTTTGTTCTTTACCCGGAATCAACGCCTGTTTTGGAATCTTACAGAGCAATGGTTGACCTGCGCAATGCGGGTATAGATACGCAGCTTGTCGTTGCAAACCTGATATTGACGGACAGAATATGCATCAATGACTTTTTCAGAAACAGGCAGCAGATGCAGATGAAGTACCTTCAGGAAATAAAGCAAAAGTTCAATCTGCCGGTGCTCAAATTCCCTCTGATGCAGGATGAGATCAAGGGCTTCGAGCTCCTGAAGAAGGCTGTTGCGATACTGTAAGATTTAAGTGTACTAAAAAGAAAAAGTGTGTCCCCTGCACTAATTAAAACCAGAAAATTGAAATTGCTGCTCCTATCAACACTATGTAGAGAACGTCTACCTTTTTAATCAGTGCAGCCAATGCAGCTAATCCCAGCAAAACCTTAACAGCATCCCATGGCACTGCAAGGGCAAATTTTACCGTAACAAAAAAAAGCAGGCCCACAAATGATGCAAGTATTCCTTTGGTTGCCCTTGAAAACCATATCGAGCCTTTTAATCTGTCAAAAAACGGCGTTACCATGACCAGGATCAAGAAAGAAGGGGTGAACACGGCAATAGTTGCCACAATGGCCCCTATTATCCCGTAGATAATAAAACCAACAAAGGTTGCGGTTATAACGATCGGGCCCGGTGTTATCTGTCCCAATGCAATACCATCCATAAATGTCTTATTATCCATCCATCCTTTTACAGAAACGATCTCATGAAGCATTAAAGGGATTGATGCAAATCCGCCTCCGAAGGCAAAGGTGTCAATCTTGAGCATGAACCCTGCGAGGGTAAAAAGTTTTGTGTTGATCATATAAAGGGCAAAAAGCGCTCCCCCTAACAGGATAAACAATATACCTGTCTGTTTGTATGAGATAGTAATGTCATTTTTAATGTACGGGGCGAACGAAGATATGATCTTGTCCTTTTTAAACACCGCCAAACCGGTCAAAGCTGCAACAAGAATTACCAGAAAAGGACTGACACCTATCCAGAAGAGTACTGCAGCACACCCGGCTATGAAGAGTTCCCGATAGTTCTTGATAGCACCCCTGCCGAATGAATACGTTGCATTGGATACGATGGCAACAACAATTACAGCCAGGCCA
>DAHXOM010000321.1 GCA_027364825.1 bacterium
TCGGCCTTTTTTATTGCCCTCGCTATGAGCGCACCCGCACCGCCGGTAGCTCCGAAGTATATTGCCTTATATTTTATACAGGCATCGATAACATCTTTCGCTCTCCAGCCCTTGCCGATCATGCCCTTTAATCCGAGTTTAATCAGGGTCGGAGCATAAGCATCCATCCTGTAACTTGTCGTAGGACCCGCTGAACCGATAGGTTTGCCGGGCTTCGCAGGAGAAGGCCCGACATAATAAATAATCTGGCCCTGTATATCGAACGGCAATTTTTCGCCTTTATTCAGGGCATCTATCATTCTCTTGTGTGCCGCGTCCCTGCCCGTATACATAACGCCTGTTATCAGCACACTATCGCCGCTCTTCAGTTTCGAAACAACCTCGTCTGTCAAAGGGGTTCTTATTTTTATTATATCTGTCATAACCGCCTCATATCGTTATTTCTTTGTGTCTCGCAGAATGACACTGTATATTTACAGCAAGCGGTAAGCTTGCAATATGGCATGGTTCAACAATCACATGGACTGCGAGTGCAGTAGTCCTTCCACCGAGCCCCATGGGACCGATACCGAGTTTATTTATAGATGTAAGCAGTTCTTTTTCAAGTTTGTCAAGCTCGGGATCCGGATTCGGCACGTCCAGAGGACGGAGCAGCGATTTCTTTGCAAGGAGCGCAGAATGTTCAAAGGTACCGCCAATCCCGACACCGACTATTATGGGAGGGCATGGGTTTGAACCGGATTCTCTGACCCTGTCGATGATGTATTTCTTTATACCTTCAAGCCCGTCCGAAGGCTTCATCATCATGACCCTGCTCATATTTTCACTTCCACCGCCCTTTGCCGCCATGGTGATATTTATCTTATCACCTGCAACAATCTCAACATGGATGATAGAAGGCGTGTTGTCTCCCACATTCTTTCTGGTAAAAGGGTTACAGGTCGATTTCCTCAGGTAACCGTCCTTATACCCTTTTCTGACACCATCATTGATTGCATCGTTCAGCAGGCCGCCTGTTATATGTACATCCTGTCCAAGCTCTACAAAGAATACCGCGAGCCCGGTATCCTGACACATGGGCACCTGCTCATTGTGTGCTATTTCATCGTTATCGATGATCTGCTTAAGCACATCCTTTCCCTGCGGAGAGGCCTCTTCTTGATAAGCCTTCTTGATGACATTCATGATATCATCGGGAATATCAAAATTAGCCTTCATACAGAGATCACTCACAGCATCGGTGATCTGTTTTGCGTTGATTTCTCGCATTTTCTTTTACCTTCCTCTGTAGGGTCGGGTACCCCCGCCCTTGGAATACAATTTTGTTTATCAATAATAAAGGGCGAGGAAACCCCGCCCCTACTGATTATTCTGTTCTTACAGCAGTTTCAACCCGTCTATCTCGTTCTTCTGCCTGTTGACTGCTTCTGCCGATTTCTTCAGTGCTGCAGCTTCCTCGTCACTCATCTTTATCTCGAAGATCTTCTCTATACCCTTCTCCCCGAGCTTTACCGGTACGCCCATGAACACATCCTTGAGTCCGAACTCGCCGTTACACAGCGTGATGGCGGGAAGGATCTTCTTTTTGTCCTTGAGTATTGCTTCGACCATCTGCACAGCAGAGGCTGCAGGTGCATAGTAGGCGCTGAATCCCAGCAGGTTTACTATCTCACCGCCTGCCTTTCTCGTCCTTGCCACGATTGCATCCAGTTTCTCCTTCGGGATAAGCTCTGAGACCGGTATACCTGCAACGTTCGTGTACCGGACGGAAGGCACCATTTCGTCGCCGTGAACGCCGATAACAAAGGCACTCACATCCTCGACCGATACGTTCAACTCCATTGCTATAAATGTCCTGAACCTCGCCGAGTCAAGTACGCCTGCCATACCCATTACCCTTTCTCTCGGGAACTTGCTGACCTTGTAGGAAACATAGGTCATACCGTCGACCGGGTTTGCTACCACGATAATGATGGCGTTGGGTGATCTCTTCGCAACATTGTCCGTGACGCTCTGTACGATCTTTACGTTTGTCGTAAGCAGATCTTCCCTGCTCATTCCCGGCTTTCTCGGCATACCCGATGTTATGACGATAACATCGGAGTTCTTTGTTTCGTCATATCCGTTTGAACCGACAATATTTACATCGGTTTTATAAACCGGCCTTGCTTCCATAAGATCGAGTGTCTTCCCCTGCGGCATATTCGGAACAACATCGACAACAACAACATCTCCCACTTCTTTTTCTGCGAGCAATGCTGCTGTTGACTCGCCGACACGTCCGGCACCGACTACCGTAATTTTCTTTCTTGCCATAAAAACCTCCTTTAAAGCTCTATGC
>DAHXOM010000346.1 GCA_027364825.1 bacterium
AACAATTATTAGTGTACGGCATAATGGAAAGGTTGTTATGGCAGGCGATGGCCAGGTAACGATGGGCGACACCATCATGAAACACACCGCAAAAAAGGTACGAAGGCTTTATAACGATACCGTGCTGGTCGGTTTTGCGGGTTCAACAGCAGACGCATTTACCCTGTTTAACAGGTTTGAAGGAAAGCTGGAAGAGTTCAGGGGCAACCTTTTGAAGGCCGCTGTCCAGCTTGCGAAAGACTGGAGGACCGATAAGATCCTGCGGAGACTCGAAGCGCTCCTGATCGCAGCGGACAAAACAACGTCCCTCTTACTCTCCGGAACAGGGGATGTTATCGAGCCCGATGACAATATTATCGCCATAGGCTCCGGGGGAAGCTACGCACTTTCAGCAGCACGGGCGATGATAAAGTTTTCCAATCTTGGGGCAAGGGAAATAGCGGAAAACTCAATGAAGATTGCGGCAGAGATTTGTATTTACACAAACAGCAATATTACAATAGAAGAACTATAAAGAGGTAAAACACAATGAGAAAACCGAGAAACGCCGTCGTTCAGGCAGAAAAACCCGAAGAGATCGAACCGAGCGACACACTGCTTCCTGTAGCAATAGTTCAGGAGCTTGACCGGTATATCGTCGGTCAGAAAGATGCCAAGAAAATGGTAGCAATAGCACTGCGCAATAGATGGAGAAGACAGCATGTGCCCGAAGAGATCCGGGATGAGATAGCTCCCAAGAATATTATAATGATAGGCCCGACCGGTATCGGTAAAACAGAGATAGCACGGAGACTTGCAAAGCTTGCCCAGGCACCTTTTCTCAAGGTGGAGGCTTCAAAGTACACCGAGGTAGGGTATGTCGGCAGGGATGTGGAATCCATAGTACGGGACATCGTGGAGATATCCGTAAAAATGGTCAGGGAGGAGGAAGAAGATAAATTATTGCCGAAGGCAGAGGAGCTCACGGAAGAGCGGCTCCTTGATCTGCTTCTGCCGATCAAGAAAAAGCCCGCCAACAACAAACCCCCGGAAACAGAACAAAAGATGCTTGAAATCGTCGAGGACACCAAGAGCACCAGGGAAAAGTTCAGGGCCATGCTCAGGGACGGCAAGTTCGATAACCGGTATGTTGAGATGGACATACAGTACATGCCGATGCCGGTCATTGAGGTTTTCTCCGGCATGGGAAGTGATGAGATGGAGTTCAACTTGCGGGAGATGTTCGAAACCATGCTGCCGAAAAAAACAAAGAAAAAGAAGATAAAGATCATGGAGGCTCGGGAGATCATCATCCAGCAGGAACTGGAAAAGCTTGTCGATATGGACAAGGTCGTACGGACTGCCATAAAAAAGGTTGAGGAATCCGGGATCGTCTTTATAGATGAAATAGACAAGATAGCAAGCAAGGAATCTGGTTATGGTCCGGATGTGTCAAGAGAGGGGGTCCAGAGGGACCTGCTGCCCTTGATAGAAGGCACGACCGTCATGACAAAGTACGGCATTGTAAGGACGGACCACATGCTGTTTATAGCGGCAGGCGCTTTCCACGTCAGCAAGCCGTCGGATCTTATCCCGGAACTTCAGGGGAGGTTCCCGATCCGGGTAGAACTTGAGCCTTTGACAAAAGAGGACTTCGTCAGAATATTGACG
>DAHXOM010000349.1 GCA_027364825.1 bacterium
TTCCTACACAGTGCAGTAACTATAACGTTCTCCTTTAATTTCACGATTAAAGTCTTTCATTGATCATAAACTATCACGATGAGAATCGTTTTGTCAAGATGTAAAAGAATATTTTTTTATTGAGATCGAGAATCTTAAATTTTAAAAGTTGATCGAGCCGCAACAATGATGATAACGGCGAACACTGTCCCTTTTATAAGTTCAAAAATCCCGACAAGCTTCAGATTTTTTTTACCGCCGAACCGGTAGAAGGTGCTGGATACATTATCAAGCAACGGCAGGAAAGCCGCGCCTGTCAGCTCCGGCACTCTATGCAGGTATATGAGTATGGAGAGAAACAGAAAAACAATACCTAAATATATCAGGCTGGCAACCCGGTAAAAGTGTTTTCTGAAGAGAAGCATCTTGACTTTAAATATGCTTGCCGAAAAATAGAGAAACGAAAGGAACCAAAGAGAGACGATCCCGGAATCCATCGGAGTATTACTCTGGATGGGGAAAAAAAGGACAGGAAGTGTAAGTGTTGCCATTGCAGAGAACTCGACGACAGAGGCACGTTCCTTGTGAAGATAAGCTGACAGCGCATACACAACAACGGTGAGCAAAGGGATAACCGATATGATAAGTATATTTTGAACGCTCATCTGCAACAGGGCGGGAGCAAGCAACAATAATCCTGAAGCTGTGTAAATGAAAGTAAAGATTAAAGCGAGGTTATTACGTCTCCTTATAAAGGCAGACAGGGGAGTTTTCGTCATAAACAACATTGCAATACCTGCAAGAGAGGAAAAAGTCAGCCAGGTGATTTGCTGTTGCTGTAAAAATACACCGATAACGCATGAGGTAATAAGTATGCCCCATGAGCCGTATTCTCTTGGTAGTGGGATATCTTTCCATTTCATACTCACAATGTAATTCCGGATATTACAAATGTGTATGAGATAGATCATAGAATCAACTGCCGGAACAGTAGGCCCGGAATTCATCATAATGTTGCATATAAACAAATATTTTGTAATTATTGGCTTGGGGTAATGTTTTAAAGTAACAGTATAAAAAGGAGAAATATGGCACAGGTAAAAGGTGTTGCAATTCTAGGCCTCATAAAATTCATAAAAAAGAACCTGAAAGATACTTTGCCGAAGATTATCTTTGGACTGCCGCCCGAGACAAAGAAGTATATGGATGAACACATACTGCTTACGGCGTGGTATCCCTATAAACTCTATACAGACCTGCTCAAAACCCTTGATAAGACCGCAGGCAGCGGAGATCTATCCTACTGCATCCAGCAGGGCAGACTTTCTGCAGAGCATGATCTCAAAACCATATACAAGATCTTTCTGGCTTTTGTTGATCCGAAAACGCTCATCACGAGGGCAATGAGTGTATGGAGCAGTTACTATGATACGGGGGTAGCCGACGTTAACATCGTATCAAAAAACGAAGCAACGGTAACAATCAAAGATTTTCCTGACATCGATTTGGCGCATGTGAAAAATGTTCAAGGATGGCTTGAACAATTTCTGAGTATGTGCAAATTTAAAGATATAAAATCGGAAATCGCAAAATGCCAGTGTTATGGAGATCCCATAACCGAATTGCGATTTACCTTCAATTCCTGAGGAGGATAGATGAAAATAGAACCAATCGATCTGAAGAGAGTTAAAACCAGTTCAATAAAAACACGGAAAAACAAAGTCAAGATCAGCGATTTTTGCTCACCTTACATAACGGGTTCGTCCGTAAAACAGTTTTTGGCGGGTCTGCCCAAAATTCTGAAGGCAGAAGATCTCCAGGCAGCGGCAAACGCAATCGTAACGGCAAAAAAAAACAACAAACAATGCATACTCGCCATGGGTGACAGCGTGATAAAGGTAGGACTTTCTCCCCTTGTCATCCAATTGATGGAAAATAAGGTTATTACCGCAATAGCAATGCAGGGAGCGGGTGTCATCCATGATACAGAAATAGCACTTATCGGTGAGACATCGGAAGACGTTGCTGTTACCATAAAAGACGGCAGTTTCGGTATGGCTGAAGAAACAGGATCCATCCTCAACGATGCCATCAAGGCAGGTGTTGCCAAAGGTATGGGGCTTGGAGAAGCGGCCGGGAAGGTACTCGAGGAAATCAACGCCCCGCACAGGGATATGAGCATAACCTATAATGCCTTTAAACTCGGTATACCCTTAACCGTCCATGTTGCCTATGGGACCGATATAATCCACATGCACCCCAAGGCTGATGGTGCGGCGATCGGAAAGGCAACAGAGATAGACTTCCGAAAATTCGCAACGATTGTCACCATGCTCGAACAGGGTGTTATCATCAATATCGGGTCTGCCGTAATCCTGCCGGAGGTCTTCCTGAAAGCACTATCCATAGCCAGGAATATCGGCTTTGATGCAAAGAATTTCACCGCCATAAACATGGACATGATCCAGCATTACCGGCCCCTTGAAAATGTTGTAAAGAGACCGACCAAAACCGGCGGACAGGGATTCGCCATCACCGGACACCATGAGATCATGTTTCCGCTGTTAGCTGCATCCATCATGGAATTACTCGAGGTATAAATGAAGATAGGAATAACCGGAGTAACGAGTTTACTGGGTTGTCATCTCGCAAAAACACTGACAGACATGGGTCACGAGGTTCACGGCATTGCCCGATCGAAGAAATCTTCTCTCGAACCTTTACTGCACAACAGTTTGTTCAAATTCTTTCCTGGGGATATTACAAAATTCGAAGATCTGGAACACCCTCTGAAGGACGTAGATTATGTCTTTCATCTCGCAAGCATATCCTCGGAAAGGAAAGCGACGGAAGAACCTCTGGGATGCTTTAAGGTCAATGTACTGGGTACGGTCAATGTGCTGGAGATGACAAGGCGTGCAAAATTGAAGAAAATTATATTTTCATCATCCGGGGCAGTTTATAAGAGCTCCGACCATGCACGGGAAACAGACCCTACCCCTCCAAACGGCTATTACGGATTTACAAAGTGGAACGCTGAAAATATGATAGAGATGTACAAGAATAAATTTTCCCTATCATATACGATACTGAGGTTCTCCCGACTTTACGGTCCTTTTATGGAACGCAATCCTGTATTTGATATGGCGTATGGGATTATTCACAACAACAGTGTAAAACTTTATGACAGCCCCGGCTCTCTGTATGATTTTCTGTTTGTCGATGATGCCGCAAATGCACTTGTTGCATCATTAAATAAAAGCTGGGACAATGAGATTGTAAATATAAGTTCCGGGACCGGTTTAAAGATTTCAGAGCTTTTCAATATATTTAAACAAGTTTCAGGTAAGCCGGAAGTGCCTCTTGAAATAATGAAACATAATGATCAAATTGATATATTATCGAATAAAAAAGCTTTATCCCTTGGATGGAAGCCGCGGGTAGATATTCATGACGGGGTAAGAAAAACTTACACATGGTTTTTACAGGAGCCGGTATAAGCTATTTTTAGTTATATTCTTTAATATAAGAACTATTAAACCGCCTATGT
>DAHXOM010000357.1 GCA_027364825.1 bacterium
ATGCTTTTATGATCAATCTTGAGCTCACGTGCTGCATCCCGGTAGCTCCATCCGCTTTTAACCAGTCTTAAGGCTTCGGCGCGCTTCTTCGATGCGACAGGTGGACGTCCGAGCTTCTTGCCGTCACTCCTTACCCGGACCAGTCCTACCCTGGTCCGCTCGCTGATTCTTTCGCGTTCCGCTTTTGCCAGCGTGGACACCACGGCCAGCAGGATATTCCGGGCGAGCTCGTTGGTTGTGTCCACGTGATCAATGGCGCGGCTGGTTACGCAGGATGGATCAGCGACTCGAACAGCTTTATATAATCGTCCGTAACTTTGTCCCACAGGTAAGACGCTCTGATCCGGTCCTGCGCCTTTTTCCTCAGAGAGGCGAGCAGTTCTTTATCACCCAGCAGCAGGGCAAGTTTTTTTGCAAGCGCGGGTTCGCCTATGGTACCGTCATACGCTATGCCTGCATCCGCTATGACCTCTACACTGGCGGGAATATCGTTCACGATCACGGCATTGCCTGCCGCAAGTGCTTCGATCAGCACCGGATGCGTTCCGCCGACCTCGGATGCAAGCACATAGATATAGGTGTTTCTCATCAGGCATTTATAATCATCCCCGAACACGTAGCCCGTAAACAGGACCCTTTGGTCGTCTCCCGACAGCGCCTTCAGTTCTGTCTTGTAAGCATCCGCATACGGTGCATCACCGACAATAACAAGCTTTTTGTCTGTTGTTATGCTTTTGTAGGCCTTGATCAACTGATGGGCATTGTTTTCCGGTACCAGTCTTCCGACGTACAGGATGTAACCATCGGGTTCAAGCCCGTATTTGCCCAATATCGTTGTATCGCCGGGCGAGCGCTGATCGAGCTCTGTTCCGTAGGGTATGAACGTGCTCTCTTTGTTGTAATGATCCCGGTAATAACGCTGTACTGCCACGGAATCCGCAAGAACAAGGTCCGGAAAAATAGTTGCCATCCTTTCGCTCAGCCGCAAGAACCACCGGGCAAAGCCGCCCCATTTTTTCCTTTCCCAGTCTGCGCCGTCCACGTTCAACACAACCTTTGTGCCGGCAATCCTGAGGATGAACGACGGCAGGCTGTTTCCGACCCCGCATATATAAACGAGGTCATATCCTTGAAACACGCCGTGGAGCGCGGAGAGAAAGGTGTGCGCTATGGTATCGAGGTGCTTGGTGGGTATTGTCGGGAGCCGTACCAGCTTTACACCTTTATACAGAGGTTCTTTATACCGGACGTGCGTTGACCGGTTGTAAACCGTAACATCATGACCTTTACTTACCAGCCGCGTCGATAAACCCTCTGCAAATGTTTCAAACCCGCTGTAGCTTGCCGGCACGCCGCGTATGCCCATAAACGCTATCTTCATGCCTCCCTATAAACCACAAACAGCATGCGCTTTACAAGAAAATGTGGTATCCTGTTCTCTGTCACTATAGAGGCAGGAAGAGGTTTTATGCTTTTTACAGGTATTATCAAAAAAGTTTCGGCAGTGGTTTTACTTTTATCCCTGTTTGCGATCGACACCTGCATCAATCTTTCGGTATCGCAGAAGAAAGAGTATGACACGATGATGGCCGAAGCAAAATCAACCCTCAATATGTTCAGCGGGAATTATGCGGATATTATTTCAAAAAATCTCGGCACCGCCGGGTTACGGTTTACTGCCGGAGACAGGACACAGCCGGACTACCTCAATATTCTGAAACAATACCGGTTTGTCGTAAACCAGCACGGAAACTTTTACGATCTCAAGATTATAGATAACAGGGAATGGACCCTGTTTGATTATACCTGCACTCTCGAACTCGGCAGTACGGTGTTCATGACACCGGGCAGGTCTTATCTGAACGATATAGGCTTATACAATAAATGTGTGCAGCGTTAGCCGTGTCTTTCATTCCTGTTTGAATGTCAGGTGCGTCTGGTCGTTGGACGAGGACGCTGCACTCTCCCCCTTCTTCCCATGGCTGACGCCGATCTTCACGGATTTGCCGGGCACAATCTCTCCGGACACGATGGCCCTCGCGAGCGGGGTCTCTACCTCCCTGCTGATGGCCCTTTTCAGCGGCCGCGCGCCATAGACGGGATCATAGCCTGATTCTGCAAGGTACTTCTTAGCTGCATCGGAAAGCTCTATCGTTATGTTCCGGTCTTTCAGCCGGTCCGTGAGCCTGTGGACCTGTATATCGACTATCTTTATCAGCTCTTCCTGCGTCAGTGCATGGAACACCACGACCTCGTCCACCCTGTTGAGGAATTCGGGCCTGAAGTGGTCTTTCAGTTCGTCAAGTACCTGCTGTTTCATGCGGTCGTAGGACTGCTCGCGTTCGTTGATATATTCGAGGATATGAGTACTCCCGATGTTTGACGTCATAATGATAATCGTGTTCTTGAAATTCACGGTCCTGCCCTGACCATCGGTAAGCCTGCCGTCATCCAGTATCTGGAGCAGGGTATTGAACACATCGTTGTGCGCTTTTTCTATTTCGTCAAAGAGTACAACACTGAACGGTTTTCGCCGTACAGCCTCGGTGAGCTGTCCGCCTTCTTCATATCCCACGTAGCCCGGAGGTGCTCCGATGAGCCTGGCAACGGTATGCTTTTCCATATACTCCGACATATCGAGCCGGATTATATTGTTCTCATTATCGAACAGCGACTCTGCAATTGCACGTGCAAGCTCTGTCTTACCCACGCCGGTGGGACCGAGGAATATAAAACTGCCGATCGGCCTGTTGGGGTCCTTAATTCCGGAGCGCGCACGGATGATCGCATCGGTGACAACGTTCACTGCTTCGTCCTGCCCGACAACGCGTTTGTGGAGGATTTCATTCAGGTGGATCAGCTTTTGGGACTCGCCCTCGAGCAGCTTTGAAACGGGTATACCTGTCCACCTGCTGACGACCTGTGCAATGTCCTCATCGTCAACCTCTTCCTTGAGCAGCCTGTTGCCCCCTTCTTCCATCTTTTTGCTCAGCTTTGCATACTCTTTTTCAAGGGCCGGCAGCCTGCCGTACTTCAATTCTGCAACCTTGTTCAGGTCGTATGCACGTTCCGATTTTTCTATATCGCTCTTTATTTTCTCAATCTCTTCCCGGATTTTTCTGACTTCGCTTATGGTGGATTTCTCGGTCTGCCACCGTGCCTTCAGCACGTCCGCCCTCGATTTCAGATCGGACAATTCCCTCTCGAGCTTTACCAGCCTTTCCTTTGATGCGGGATCGACCTCTTTCCTCAATGCCTGCCGTTCGATCTCGAGCTGGAGTATTTTCCTCGTTATCTCGTCGAGCTCTACGGGCATGCTGTCGATCTCGGTCCTCAATTTCGCTGCGGACTCATCCACGAGGTCTATGGCCTTATCGGGAAGGAACCGGTCGGATATATACCGGTTGCTCAGGACCGCAGCCGCTACAAGCGCAGAGTCCTTGATCCTGACGCCGTGGTGCAGTTCGTAACGCTCCTTCAGACCTCTGAGGATCGATACCGTATCTTCGACCGTCGGCTGATCGACAATCACGGGCTGGAATCGCCTTTCCAGTGCGGCATCCTTTTCTATGTACTTTTTATATTCGTTGAGAGTCGTAGCACCTATGCAGTGGAGCTCTCCCCGTGCAAGCATGGGTTTTAACAGGTTACTCGCGTCCATTGCCCCTTCTGCAGCGCCTGCTCCGACAACCGTGTGCAGTTCGTCGATAAACAGGAGTACCTCTCCTTTGGATTCCAAAATCTCCTTCAACACGGCCTTGAGCCTCTCCTCAAACTCACCCCGGTATTTGGCGCCTGCGACAAGGGCACCCATATCAAGGGCAACAAGTCTTTTATTCTTGAGGCCTTCCGGCACATCACCCTTGATGATTCGCTGTGCCAGCCCTTCAACGATTGCGGTTTTGCCGACACCGGGCTCCCCGATAAGAACAGGATTGTTTTTCGTCCGCCTTGAAAGTATCTGAATAGTCCTGCGGATCTCCTCGTCCCTTCCGATAACAGGGTCCAGCTTGTCCTGCGCTGCTGCCTTTGTTAGGTCCCTCCCGTATTTTTCCAGCGCCTCGTAGGTCGCTTCCGGGGTCTGCGATGTTACCCGCTGACCGCCCCGTATGGAGGCAAGGGCTTTCATGACCCCGTCTTTTGTTATACCGCGATCGTGTAGTATCCTGCCGAGCGCACCGGACCTGCCCTCGTCCAGCATTGCAAGTAAAATATGCTCGACACTGATAAATTCGTCTTTCATGTTCTGCGCTTCCCGGGCAGACTGATCGAGTGAACTATTCAGCCTTGAAGTTATATAGAGCTGATCGACAGCACCGGACGGGCCCGATACTTTTGGAAGTCCGGCAAGGTACCGTTCTACATCTTCGCGGATGCCTGCTGGGTCCAAACCGGATTCTCCCGTCCCCATTTTTTCGAAAAGATGGGGAATAAGGCCGTCCTCCTGATCAAGAAGGGCAAGCATAAGGTGTTCGCTGTCAACCTGCTGATGTTTGTACCGCGCTGCTATACTCTGCGCATCCATAAGCGCCTGCTGCGCCTTTTGTGTAAATCTATTTATATCCATAATAACCTCCTTCTGTGCACGGTTAGAAAGTTGACGGTAATAAAAGTATGGAATAAAGCCCTGATTACTCAAGGAGTTATTCCATATTCCCCACAATCCTACAATGCACACTTATTCAAAAGATAATCATGGATTTAAAACAGTTGTAGGGGAGGTAGAGTACACAGAATTAAATACTTCTTCCGGTTATACCTCCGTTTCATACAATCGCGCTAAATC
>DAHXOM010000362.1 GCA_027364825.1 bacterium
CCATACGCTGCCAGAGCACGTTTTCAGGTATTCTCATCTCTGCCGCAATTTCAGAAATGGACCTGCCGGTATACGGGATGTTCATCCCTGTTTTTTCTCCTGTTGCCGTGTCAAAGAAGTTCCCGGATTCTTCTACATTGAATATCTTTCTGGCAAACCTGCCGTCACTCACGGTAAGGATATCATCCGGCTCAAGGGCATCATCCAGCTCTTTCGATGTCCACAGATAAAACCTTCCTTCCGTTCCTTCGCTGTCCGCATCCTCGGCCGAATAAAAAGCGCCGTCGGGAGAGGTCATGTCCCTTGTTATGTAGGTGAATATCTGTTTTGCCGTTATTTTGTATGCGTCACTGCCCGTTGCCTGATAAGCCTCTGTATACGCCATGGACAGCATGGCCTGATCATAAAGCATCTTTTCGAAATGCGGCAGGATCCATTGTGCATCCGTAGAATACCGATGGAAACCAAAGCCCACATGATCGTATATGCCGCCCCGCTCCATTGCCGATAATGTCTTTTCTACCATGTGCAGTGCATTCACCTTTCCTGTTCTGCGATAATAACGGAGCAAGAAAAATAAATTCTGTGCTGATGGAAACTTTGGAGCACTTCCAAACCCTCCGTTCAATGAATCAAAATACGTTTCAAGTTCTTTATAAGTAAGATCGAGCAGGCCTGAATCCGGCTTTTCCCCTCCCGCTTTTTCCGTACCGCTCCCGAGTACATCTATCGATTGATCTCCGGCTTCCATTAACTCTTTGCGCTGGTCTTTCCACGATTTCTTCAGCATGGGAACAAGTTCGAGCATACCGATAATGCCGAACCTTGTTTCCTTCGGTATATAGGTTGCCGCAAAAAACGGTTTTTTATCGGGTGACATTGCAACATGCAACGGCCACCCGCCGCGTCCGGTAAACATCTGGCAAACATCCATGTATATGCTGTCGATGTCCGGCCTTTCTTCACGGTCAACCTTTATGGAAACAAACGCATCGTTCAGGAGTTTTGCAACATCCGGATCCTCAAAAGATTCCTGTTCCATAACATGACACCAGTGGCATGTTGAATAACCGATAGAAAGAAAGACGGGTTTATCCTCTTTTTTAGCTTTTTCGAATGCCTCATCGCCACATGGGTACCACTCTACGGGATTATTGGCATGCTGAAGAAGATACGGGCTTTTCTCATCTTTGAGGTGATTCCTAGGGCTATCTTCACCCCTATTGTTCTTGCGCTGTTTTTCATGCTCCGAAGCGCTTATCTTCATAAGTATCTCCTTGGTACGGTATACTAAGTTAGTCATAAAAGCTGGAATGGCAAGGGGTCCTCTGACATTAATTCGGGTTGCGGTAGCAGATGGAAATTTTTGTTATTCACGCGAATGAACGAAATAGGGGACAGCTGTCCTCAATATTTCATTCATTTCGATACTTTCTGAAAATCAATAACCCAGTCAATTTCAATGATACCACCCCTACCTTTTCTATCGAACCTCATATAACGATTCTTTATTTTGTAGCCCCACTTGTTTGTACTTCTAAATCCATTTCTCTTGGCTATTTTAATGAGATAATCTGACGTTTCAAAATACACATTGCTTACTGTACTATCACCAACAACCATTACATAGTGAGTTCCTTTGTCCAGATACTTATTTATTTCTTTAAAATGTTTTTCCATGTCTGTAAAGTATTTGGAAGTTATATAAGAGTGCTTA
>DAHXOM010000373.1 GCA_027364825.1 bacterium
CGTATGCCCTGGGTGCCTGGCAGCTCAACATAATGGATATAGCTACCACATCATAGTCACCGGCGAAATCAACGGGCTGTACGTTTTCGTCACACACACTTGCCTCCACCGTTTGCGGGAGGCTTGCCGCAACGGTAATAATTCCCAAAGGAGGGAGGGTGAACGGTGTTTGCTGGGGTAATTTCGGCCACCGCGGAAAAATCAAATGGAATTTCATATGTTATTGTCTCTTGTTTTGTTTTTATTTTTTAAAAGCATAAAGCTCCTTTTCATGGTATGAGTAGAGTCTATTCTGTATAACTATTTTTTGAACGGTGTCAAGCCCAAAAAAGAATTATTGTTAAAATGCTTCGCACTTGACTTATTAAAGCTGGACAATATACTTTGAAATAGCAGAAGAGGTTAATGACCTCGTGAGAAGTTTTTCCCGTTTGACGTGCATATTTCGTGGAGGCGGACGGTTCGGAGGTTAAGACCTCTGACAGAATAAAAAGGAGGTAAGATTATATGATCTTCTTAGCAGGTATAGTATTACATGCGATGCTTATAGCGGCACCGCAAAGGCCCGTCATAGAATTCCGTGTTACGAATGCGTATGTCTCGTATACTGCGCAAGAAACCAATATGGGGTCTTCAGTAAAAACCACGGTTGGACGTAATGATCATCTTTTCATTGAACTGCTTGGCTCTCCTGAAATGCAGGCAAAGCTTGTGATCTCAGCTACAGGTTTCAAAACCGACAAGCCGATGCGGGACTGGTCTGTAAAGACACTGTATTTGAAGTCCGGACAGTATCCGGAAATCACCTTTGAAATATTGAAAATAAATGGAGAGCCTCTGTCAAAAGTTCTGCACCCGCTCAATAAAGACATGCTCCTGAAAGCGGATCCCCGGAATGAGACTGTGGACATGCTTCTTCCTGATAAAGCGAATGCTCCCTTAGTTTTGCGGGTAGGCGGAGAGGAACTATCGGTAGAGGGAAAGCTCAGGAATGATATCCTCAATGCTATCAACGCGGATAAAGGTCAGATTCATTTAACCGGCAAACTTACCGTGGCAGGCGGGTCAAAAGACTTTGACACTGCGGTATCCTTTCAGAAAATAGGAAATAATGAGTTTGCCCTTTCTACAACCATTGACGCTAAGTTCAGTGATTTTGGTATGTCAGCGCCGAACCTTGCGTGGGTTATCGAAGTTCATAATGCGTTGGTCCTTAAGGGGTACGCCGTAATCCAGGTTTTGAAATAATTTTTGGATATTACGACAGCACTCAAACAGGGCGATTCACCGAATAGCCCCTACAATAAAATCCCGATGTTTAAGTCCTCTGTAAGACTGTCATTGTGAGAAATGAAATGACGAAGCAATCTATAGGCATAGGGATTGCTTCGCCTTTGGCTCGCAATGACAGGGTAATAGTTTTCCTTTTTTGCTAATATTCGAAGGATGCTCCCTTTAAATAACAATGATTACAAAGGCTTGACAATAAGTGTTGAGGCGTGTAATTTCTTCACAGGGACATAGATATCGTGGCGATAAACAATACAGTATTAAATCTTTCCAAGAAATTACCGTTGTCAGGAGAGTGGACATTCGCAGACCTTCTTACGGACACACGTGTGCGGGAACGCTGGGAAAAGGTCAGAAAATACTTTTTCTTGAGAGAATCAACCTATGATATGGCAACCAGGTGCAACATGCGTTGCGACGGCTGTTACTACTATAACGGAGAAAAACAGTTTACACGGGAAAACCTTGATCCTGAAGCATGGCGGGATCTTTTCCGTGAGGAAAAGAAAAGAGGCATAACGTTTGTGGTACTTGCAGGTGCAGAGCCTTCTCTGGTCCCGGATCTGGTGCAAGCCTGCTATGACGAAATCCCGTTGGGCTGTATAGCGACGAACGGATTGAAGCGTATTCCGGAATCAGCGGGGTATAAGATACACATTTCAGTCTGGGGCAACGACGAGACCAGTTACAGGGTCAGAAAGGCAAAAAACCTTCTCAAAAAACAGATCGATAATTATGCAGGAGATCCTCGAGCTGTATTTGTCTACACGTTTTGCCAGGATAATATCGATGAATCCTACGAAGCAGCGGAACTTCTGGCTTCGCAAGAATGCAAGATCACGTTCAACATGTTTTCCGCACCGTTGAACTATTCCGGGAACCTTTTGCACACGCCGGAAACCCTGGGAAAAGTCCGCACTACCATGATAGACCTCATGGAAAAATACCCGGAATCGGTATTATTTTCGCATTATAGTGCCGTTGCGCACACCCACAAAAAGAGCCTGTATCAGCTGTTTTCGTGTCCCTATCCCCGTATGAACCCATCGGTTGCATTCGGTCTCGGCAGGTCGTTCCGGCAGTACAGGACGGACCTTACGTGGGACAGGACAGCGTCGTGTTGTGTGCCGGACACGGACTGTAATGACTGCAGGCATTATGCCGCAGGGAGTTCTATCGTTACCTCAAAGCTCAACAGACATACCGGTAATCCGGAGATCTTTAAGTCATGGCTCGATTACGTGGATACCTATCTGGCTGTCTGGGTTAAAGGATACGACAAGGGGGAAAACCTCTGTTCTCATATAGAGCAACCGCCCGGTTTTTAATATAATACAAATTTTCTGGACATTGGAATATTTTCTGTTTTAAAAATAACAATCAAACCTAAAGGAGGAGCTTATGCGGAAAAGAAACAGTATTTTCGGTGTATTTGCAGGGATAAGTATGCTGGCTATCGTTATAGCTTTAGTTGCAGGAGGGTGCAGACGCGCTATCAATGGGGGCTCGGAAAAGGTAGAGATCAAACAGGAGAGTTATTTCCCTGAATTGGGGAAAACATTCCCGGGTTACCGGGGGAAGTCGATATATCTGGCAAATGTGGACAATCAGGCAAACAATACAACCACATGGTATTACTATAATCCCCAGGGCAACATCACCTATGAAAGCTGGCCGAGCCTGACGTCATATTTCTGGTACGTTATTCAAAAGGGACTGGAGCGTGCAGGGCTTAAGGTGTATAGCATGGATCAGGCCACAACTGCTCCGGAGGTCGATATTACGCTTGAGTCTATTACGGACCAGCAATTCCAGTATATGGTCAGCGTACACGGAAAGGGCGCTCCTTTTCAGAAACGCTTTACCATAACCATGGCGCCGGCAGCGACGACCGATGCAGGGCTCCTCGAGAAGCGGGCATACAAGATGATCGATAAGATGGTAAAAGCGATGCTGGAAGACCGGGGATTCGAGCGCGCAGTTTCCGCCCGCTGAGGAAAAGAATCATACATGCAGACAGTAAGTACGCTGCTTACCGGAGAGTGGAAGAAACGGTACAACGCAATATCCCATCTCAACATACGCAGTTCCATCTATGATATGACGAACAAGTGTAACCTGAGATGTAAAGGTTGTTTCTTTTTTTCCTCGGATGAACATAAACTGCAGGAGGAGACAAGCCTCGGGAAATGGGAGGAGTTTGTCGAGAAGGAAAAGGAACGGGGGGTGAACCTTGCGATATTGATCGGAGGGGAACCGACACTCTTCCTTGACAGGATTGAGGCATTTTATAAACGCATTCCAACGTATTGCGCAACAAACGGCCTTATCAAAGTTCCGAGAGACCGTTTCCCGGACATGATGGTCGGGATCTCCCTGTGGGGAGACGAGAACGAAGAACAGGTCCTGCGCGGAAAGAACACCTTCGGCACGTCCCTGAAGAATTATAAGGGCGACCCTTATACCTATTATCTTTACACGATAACGCCGAGGCAGGTGGGCACCGGTACGATCGAACGGATCATAAATAAGATATCGGATGCAGGGTTAAAGGTACATCTCCAGTTGTTCTCGAACGACGAGGACGTAGAAGGCTTTGTGTGGACGCCCGGGATACTCGATCGCGTGCGCGATGAAATGGACGATATGCTGGAGAGGTATCCCAACACCGTAATATCCAGCAAGTACTATCATAAAATTATAACGAGCGGGAAGATGCTGGACAGAACATGGGGATGGATGGAATGCCCGTCTGTGACAGAGCCCATGGATACACGAAACCCCCAGCCAAAGCGGCTTATTCGCTTCATACGGTGGGGAGCAGACCTTAAAACAACGCACCGGTGCTGTACATCGGCCACCCGGGAGTGCTCTACCTGCAAGGACGGCGCTGCACACATGAGCTGGGTAATGGTAAACAAGCGGGCACACATGCGCAGCCCTGAAGATTTCCAGCACTGGGTAGAGGTCTATGAAATGTTCGCCAAACTCTATCGTTTCATCCCGTGGTAATGCAGGTTGTCCGACAATATACAAAATTACCTCTCCCCCTTGATGGGGGAGACGGAGAGAGGGTGAAATCTGTTGATATTTAATGAATTTGCCACCCTCCCTTTCTTCCCTCCCGTCAAGGGAGGGACAGAAAAAGACATTGTTGGACAACCTGTAAAAAGAAGGTGCACGTTATGAGGTCTGTTCGTCCCGTGGTTTTGGGATACGATGCCGTATCTCCCCTGGGCACTGTTTTTGAGGATCAATGGAACAGGGCTGCACAGGGACAGAGCGGTATAGGACCCCTGACGCGGTTTCCCCTGAGAGAGAATTTTCCGGTGCAGATCGCAGGACAGGTGTCCGATGTGGACGTTACTCCATACCCGTTCTTAAGACCCAGGGAAATGGTACACTGGAAATCACCGATCTTTAAATACGGCATGCTCGTGGTCCATCGAACCTTAAAGAAGATCGGACTGGACATTACCGGTGAGCTTTCTCCAAGGATAGCAACCACGTTCAGCACCGCTATCGGGGGGCTTGATGCCGTGCTCGATGCGGACAGGACCATGGTACAATCCGGACAGTTGCCCAAGCCGTACGTGAACCCGAATTCCTGTATTAATATGGTCGGAGGCAAGATATCGATCCTTACCAATGCCACAGGCCCTATCCTTACCACGGTCACGGCCTGTGCCACGGGAAGCACCTCGATGATTATCGGGTCCATGTTATTGCAGAGCGGCATGGCTGATGTCGCCATTTGCGGGGCAGTGGATTTCCCACTGGTGGAAAGCATTGTTGCAGGGTTTGCCACGATGAACGGAGCATACCAGAACAGTGCGGAATCCGCTCCGGAACCGCCGTCCCGTGCAAGCAGGCCGTTTTCCATGGACAGGCGGGGGTTCATCATCTCGGAGGGGGCAGGGTGTGTTATCCTGTCAACAAGGGAATTTGCAGAGGCACACGGATTGAAGTATGCCATAGAACTGGCGGGATGGTCCATGACAGCCGATGCCTACCACTCCGTAGCACCGCGGCAGGACACTATCGTTCATTGTATCGATGGCGCCATCAAGCATGCAGGCATCAACCCCGGAGATATCAGTGCGATCAATGCACATGCGACATCAACCAGGGTAGGGGATGAGGTCGAATACAGTGCCCTCCGGCAGATCTTCCAGGACAGGATTCCTCCGGTAAGTGCCAACAAATCCATGATCGGTCATGCAATGGGTGCGTCCAGTGCCCTGGAGAGTATATTTGCCATGGAGGGCATGATGAGGGACGCGGTCCTTCCAACGATAAACTACACGCCCGACCCATCCATAAACATTGACTGTGTTTCCGGGTCTGTTAGAACGCTGAAACAAGAATATGTCTTAAAGAATGCATTCGGCTTCGGTGGGGCGAATGCCTGCATACTATTTCACAGGATTCAATGAGGGGAGTATGAAATCACCAAAAAATAGACGGGTTTTTGTAGTAGGATATGCTGTTGCAACACCTCTGGGGAAGACCATGGAAGAAACATGGAAGAGGGCAGTAAAAGGGGAAACAGGGTTCCGCCGCGTTACAAGATGCACGGTGGATACGCCTGCCAATGTTGTCGGAGAGATTCCGGACTGGAACCCTGCGGGTCTGGATTTTTCCAGTGAAAAAGAGGCCAAGGAATGGAACGCAATGTATGTGATCCTGACCATGTCGGTGTGCAAAGATGCAATGAAGAACGCAGGACTTGAGATGGTCGACGGTGTAAAAGAAAGGACCGCATGTATGATAGGTTACGCGATTAATGGGCATGATGCCTACAGGAAAGCAATGATCAATTTGCAGGATAAAGGGCCCAACGGTGTCAGCAACTACCTTCTCCCGAATCTGTGTGCCAACCTGCCTTCCGGAAAGGCAAGCATGCTTTTAGGGTTCACGGGTCCGATCTTCTCTCCGCAGGCGGCATGCGCTTCAGGCAATTACGCCATCGGCATCGGTGCAAGGATGATACGGGACGGAGACAGTGATTTTGTTCTCGCGGGCGGGGTTGATACCCCGATTATGCCCGAGATACTTCACGGGTTTGCCAACATGAATGCGGTAATCAAAGTAACGGAAAAAGACCGTGCATGGAATGATCCCGGACAGGCGTCCAGGCCGTTCAGTATCGACCGCCAGGGTTTTGTACTGTCCGAGGGTGCGGGGGTCGTTGTCCTGGCAGCCGAAGAGATGATGCCCATCTATGGTCTCAAGCCCAGGGCCGAGGTCATCGGCGTAGGCTGGACATCCGATGCCTACCATTTCACAAGGCCGAACGGACCCACGGTTGTCCGGGCAATGCAGGAGGCCATTGATGATGCGGGCATGAGTCCTGCAGATATTCAGTACGTAAATACGCACGGCACATCTACCCCCAAGGGTGATTTGAACGAGATAAATTGTATACGGGAGGTGTTCGGCAAAGCGCTTGAGCATACCCCTATTTCATCCAATAAATCTCAGATCGGGCATACCCTGGGAGCTGCGGCTGCAATCGAGGGTGCATTGACGATAGAGGGAATGCAGCAGGGGATTATCCTTCCGACCATGAACCACATCCCTGACCCGGGCTTTCAAAATGTCGACGTTGTACCCAATGAGGCGCGGAAGCAGAAAGTGGAAATTGCCATGTCCAATGCCTTTGGTTTCGGCGGGACAAATTGCTGTATCGTTTTCCGGGGGGTGTAGATGAGACCCGCACCATTTAAACCTGAAGCAATAACCACGAATCCCCCGTTTGACGGAACTCATTTTGTCAGGGACACTGTCGGCAAGCTTGTCTGGCACAAGGTATTCAACAGGACGCTGTATGCTGATACGGATCGATCCGAGGTTGTTTATCATGCAAATTACCTCAGGTATTACGAACTGGGGCGTGCAAGCTTGATGAGGGACGTAGGGTATCCGTACAAAGAGGTGGAGGACAGCGGGTATGTTTATCCCATTATCAACCTCGGGGTATCGTACCATTCGCCCTTGTATTATGATGATCCTATGTGGATATATACACGCCCTGCCGAGATAAGTCGCGTCAAGGTTGCATTCAATTATATCATTACGCATGCAGATACGGGTAAAATAATCTGCACCGGGTTTACCCAGCATTGTGCAATGAGCAAATCCGGATGGCCGGTCGCCGTAGACAAAAAAACAGTTCATATGTGGGAAACATTTCCGAAATAAAGGCCCGCATGCGCTCCACTGTTCAGATAGAAAACCATGCCTATCTTGCGGACCATAGGGTGGAGGGGCATGCAGTGTATCCTGCTGTGGAATCCCTCGAGAGGCTTGCAGAGGCTGTAGCAGCCGGATGCCCGGGACACGGGGTGTTGAATTCCTGCGATGCCCGGTTTCTCAGGTTCCTTGAGATCCCTGCCGGAAAATCTTCTGTAGAAGCCGTCACGGACATTGAGACGAAACAGAACGGAGCGGTAACTGCCTCCCTGGGCACCTCTGTGCATGCATTGAAAGGCCAAATCTCTCGTATCCGCGAGCACGCACGGGTAACATTCTCGGATATAACCCCTCCGGCACCCATACCTCTCGACATTGCATGTGCAGGGGAGGGGCTATGCTATCCGTTACCCGCAGAAAAACTTTACAAGGAGATGGTACCATTCGGTGCGTCATTCCAGAACGCAGTGGGTACCGTTTTCCTGTTCCTTGACGGAGCAGTGGCAAGCCTTCAGGCTCCCCGCCTGGGAACACCTCACCCCCCTCTGGGCTCTCCGTTTGTGCTTGATGCTGCGTTCCACGTTGCCTGTGCATGGGGACAACGCTATCGCGGCTACATTGCCTTCCCGGTCGGCTATACAGCAAGGGCAATTATTCATCCCACGATAGCCGGGGAATCGTATTTTTGCAGGGTTATTCCAATGGCTGATGAAACAGACGCACTTATTTTTGATATATGGATATATAGCTCGCAGGGAGAGCTGTACGAGGTTGTTTCAGGCGTAAGAATGAAGGACGTATTCAAGAACAAGATGCCGGTGCCGGTATGGGTGAGATTCGCCGGTACGGACAAGCTCCGGGTCATAAAGGATACAAGCAGAGGAATGTCCGTGGTCGAGCTGGCAAGCATTTTGCCGTTTGCTGAAAATATATTATCGCCGCATGAGCTGGAGATAAGAGGCAGGCGCCACCCGGGTAAAAGAAACAGGCACATAGGAGCAAGGATTGCTCTCAAGCGTCTATCGCGTATCCTCTACAAAACCGGTGTACCGGATGACCCGTCACACATAGAAACTATAGCTCCGGATGGCATCCATCCTGTGTGCGTTCCATCAGGGAACAAACAAAGCTTTTATTGCAGTGCATCTCACGATGACCGGTTTGCTGTAGCTGTGGCAGGCGACCGGCCCATAGGCGTAGATGTAGAACGGATGAAAGATACTCTTTTGAAAGGCGCTCACGTCTATATGACATCAGGCGAGCAGGCATTGTGTGCACGTTCTCCGCTCGGTCAGGAAAACGCAGCCATCAGGGTCTGGACTGCAAAGGAATGTGCAGCCAAGGCACTCGATATACCGATTACTGCCATGTGGTCCAGGGCAGAGTTGAAGGAGATCGGAGAGGACCGGAGTATCGTATCGATCGAGGGCAGGGAAGTTGAGGCTTATCATGCTCCTGTAGACGATCACCTGTTCACGGTCCTGCAAATGCCCGGTGCATAGACTGCTGCGTCACCATGTACAAAATTACTTCTCTTACCTGTGTTCACTTTCCCGTGTCATCCCGGACATTGAGTAAAATGTAAGAGCAAAATGGCTGCTCATAGAACTCAAACATTGTTCAATTTGATATGACACATGGCAAAAAAGATTGACCGGAATGGCGTAAAATCCTATAAAAACAGGGAGGTAACAATGAAAAAATCAATAGCAGTCGCAATATTCATAACACTCATAACGGCATTGGTGTCAGGCATTGCAGGAGCATGCACCGCTTTTACCGTGACAGCTGCAGACGGGACAAGGATTTGTACTCGTACCATGGAATTCGGAGTGGATCTTCATCCCGGTATCGTGGTTGTACCGAGGGCGCTTGCTTATGCCAGTCCGGCACTGAACGGCACCAACGGAGTCAAATGGCAGAACAAATACGGTTTTGTCGGTATTGATGCATTCGGGGACTATCGTATGGTAATGGACGGCATGAACGAGAAAGGACTGTCTTTCAGCGCACTCTGGTATGAGCCTGATACCCGGTACCAGACAGTAAGTACGAGAGAGAGGAAAAAGGCACTGTCGTACGAATTGATCGGCGATTGGATACTGGGTAACTTCGGTTCTATCCGGGAGGTCGTCATGGCATTGCACAAAGTAAGGGTGTACGGGGTTGCTTTGCCGCAAATGAACAACGCTGTTTTGCCCCTGCATTTTATAATCAGTGATGCTGCAGGAGGCTGCATCGTGGTAGAGTACGATAACGGTGTATTGCATATCTATGACAATAAGCCCGGTATTATGACCAATGCCCCTAATTTCCCATGGCAATTGAACAATCTCCGGCTCTATGCCGGTATGACCAATACGACGCAAGGCAGGATTGATTTTGCCGGACTGCATCAAGATACAATCGGACATGGAACAGGGTTTACCGGATTGCCCGGCGACTATACTCCGCCCTCGCGTTTTGTCAGAATCGCAATACTGACGCATTTTGCAAGGCAGGCGAAGAATGCTGCAGAGGCGCTGAACCTGTCAAGACACATAATCGACAATGTTGATATCGTTGACGGTACCATTGTTGACAAAAACGCACAGGGGAAGATCATTGCCGGAGAGACAACACAATGGACGGTTTTTAAAGATCTGACCGACCGCGTACTATACTTTTACACGTACGAAAATCCGTCCCTGCACATGGTAGACTTGAAGAGGTTGAAGTTTACCGGAACAAAGCCGTTAAACATCGACATGACCGGAGGCCGCGTCATCATTACCGATCTTACCGGCCAAGCCCGATAATGTACCTTATTTTTTTCCTGATTTTGAAAGCAGAGACACAGCAGCCTGATGGTCCCGCTTGCCGGATAAAGTAGTGGGCATGGAAGGGACACGGACGATACGCCTCTGCATGTGTGTAGGCTCCAAGACCTGTGCAAAGGATTTTCTGAGATTGGGCAGGGTCATCCTGGTCACGACGAGTACGGCAATATCGT
>DAHXOM010000374.1 GCA_027364825.1 bacterium
TATTATCGAGATCAAAAAATCCGTAAGATCATCGATATGGATCAACTGCCACTGAACAAGCCCCTTGCCCGCGATCGGCAGTATGCCTATGTGTGAGAGCTTTAATATTCTGGACAAGACATGCGGTTCATCCCGGCCGTACACCGCCGATGGTCTTATAATAGCTATGTTCAGTCCGCCCTTTATATAGTTTCTCACCACTTTCTCCGATTCTATTTTTGAAATGCCATAGTCATTGTAAGCAGCATACGGGAGTGTCTCACTCAATGGATATGGTCCGTCATTGCCGCTTATGACAGCTATAGAGCTGAGATAGATCATCCTTCTTATATGCATATCCCGTGCGACCTCGCATACAGCCTGCGTCCCGTGGACATTGATATGCATCATTTCCTTTTTCCCGCCGTTAACAACAGCGGCACAATGATATATCAGGTCGCACGATGCAAAGGTTTCTTTGAGAATATCTTTATTGTGGATATCACCGTACACTTTATTTACATTGACGGGAAGGGAAGAGGCCTTCTCAGGCGAGTGTATGAGTCCGGAAACATCATGTCCCTGTTTTGAAAGCTTTACTGCGAGCGATTTTCCTATGAATCCTGTTATCCCGGTAATGGCAATCTTCATAGGACTGTTACTGTATTTTGGAATAAGGAAGTCTGTATAGTGAGCGATGGGGTGTGCGTCAAACAGCGGTTTAAACCGTTTGAACCGTTTAAACTGTTTAAATCGTTCAGATGGTGGATCTCGGAGTTGAACAAACGTGTAAACTCCTTGATTGTATTATTTGAGTTCATGTAAATTTACCGTACGGTTATAAACTGTGAAAGGATCCCTTTCAGATGTTCGGTATCAAGGGGTATGTCCTTCAATTCAGATCGGTTAACAATGTGGCCGAATGTGGTTTCAAGAAATATCTGAAAATTATGTATCGTCTTTCTGAGTTCTATAAATTTAAATTTGTTCAGCAGGTCCTCTTCTTTATAAACACCGAGCCTGTCGAAAAATTTCTCAAACTCTTCGTGATCGCTGTACCGCACAAGAGAGAAGCTGATGTCCTGGAAATAATAAATATATTCCTTTATCATCGTAAACAGAATCTGGATTGTATAGGGGTGCTTTACACCGTTGTCTGTAGTGTTCTGTTCAAAGACATTGAGTACATTTTTGAACAACCAAATGTCCTCCCGCAATCGTAATGATTGTTCTATCTTTGATACGAAATCCGGGAATATATCCGTACCATTTATCGAGAGATTAAACTTGTGGGCAACCAGAATGATGGATTGTTGAATAAAATTAGCGAGGATGCCTTTGGCAGAGTCGATCGCTGCCCGCAATTTCAACAGGTTTCCTATCTCTATTGCATCTTTCAATATCTGTCCGAATACCTTTCTGATCTCTATGCTCAGCTGGAAAGCCAGCGAATCGATCGTTGCGATTATACTCTCGTCATATTTGCGGCTTCCTTTCTGCTTGAGGAACTCATCCTCGAGGAATTTTGTTATCATTTTTGCCTCGGCGTTTATCAGGGTGAATAAAAGGAGTGAAGCCCTCAGCTCTTCAATGTCTTCTGATTCGTTGTTTATGTGCCGCAGATACCGTATAAGCCTGAACAGCGACAGGAACACAATGGATATTTTTAATCTCAGATTTTCATTGGTTATACCGTTCACGATGATTTTTATATTGCGGTCGTGGATCTTATCGTATCTCTCGAGGAACGGTTCCAGTTTGAGGGGGTTAAAATATTTATTCAGATATATCTCCCTGCTGGTCAGCTGGCCGAGGTTGCTGTACATAGTATAGGAGACCTTTTTCGTGTTCGCCACCGTTTCATAAAGGGCGCCAAGGTTCAGGAATGTTATATAGAGCAGGTACAGACTATCCCGAGGAGACGATTGATTCAGGTACAACTCAATAATCCGGGCTCTGGCATAATCGGCTAAAAGACGGTTTTCCACGTAGGCCTGAAAGTAAAATGCATTGGCAGAGTGATCGACCAGTAAAAGTCTTATGA
>DAHXOM010000375.1 GCA_027364825.1 bacterium
GCATAACACTGCCGTTCATGAGTTATGGGGGCACATCGGTACTCATATTCATGATAGAGGTAGGGATACTGCAGAGTATTTATATAAGAAAATTTAGATTTGAGGAGTAATGACATGATGAATAAGCCTATAGTCAGAGAAAAAGTTATAATGGAATACCATGGTGAAGAACATGCCGCATCCATGAAAAATACCGCTGTTTCCGGCATACCGGCGCCATATCTCAGAGGTGACATTGAAGGCATGCCCGATGTAAGCGAGCCCGATGTTGTCCGGCATTTTACCAGACTTTCTTATATGAATCACAGCCTTGATTCAGGCATGTATCCGCTCGGCTCCTGTACCATGAAATACAACCCGAAGGTCATGGAAAAGGCTGCACAGTACGAGGGATTTTCCCTGCTGCATCCTCTGACGCCTCAGCCGATGACGCAGGGAATATTAAAACTTTTGTACAACACCGAACAATATCTGAAAGCGGTTACCGGTATGGACAGTTTTTCCCTCCAGCTGGCTGCAGGGGCTCACGGAGAGCTTGCAGGCATGCTGATAGCGGCGAAGTATCACCGGGTCAACAAGACGAATAAGCATACGATCATTATACCGGACACGGCGCACGGGACCAATCCGGCGAGTGCTGCAATGGCAGGATTTAAGGTGGTAAACATACCGTCGGGCAGCCACGGTATGATAGAGGCTGATATGATAAAGCCGTTTATCAATGACGATGTTGCAGGCATTATGCTCACCATACCCAATACACTCGGCATCTTTGAAGCACAGATTCTTGAGATAGCAAAGCTTATCCACGATGCCGGCGGGCTTGTGTATGTTGACGGCGCTAATTTCAACGCACTGCTCGGTAAGGTAAGATACAGCGATATCGGGGTTGATATAATTCATCTGAACCTGCACAAAACATTTGCCACACCCCACGGCAGCGGCGGGCCCGGTGCCGGTGTTATCGGTGTAGCTTCACGGTTAAAGGAATTTCTCCCGTCACCGGTTGTTGAAAAGAAGGAGCAGGATTTTATTCTTAATTACGACATCAAAAATACAATCGGAAGGATGGTCAGCTTTTACGGTAATATCGGGATCATTATTCGGGCTTATACCTACATGCGCATGCTCGGTATTGAAGGTGCAAGGCAGGTCTCCGAGTTCGCCACGTTGAATGCAAACTATATAAGGTCGATGTTAAAAGGTTATTACAATCTGCCGTACAGCACCCAGACGCTGCACGAGGTTGTTTTTAATGACGCATATCAGAACCAGACCGGTGTTAAGACCTTAGATATAGCGAAACGTGTTATAGACTATGGTTTTCATCCTCCTACCATCTATTTTCCCTTAATCGTCCATGGTGCCATCATGATAGAGCCTACGGAAACGGAATCAAAGGATGAGATTGACAGGTTTATATCCGCAATGAAGTCTATTGCGGAAGAGTCAAAGACAGATCCCGGGCTTGTTATCGATGCGCCGCATACAACACCGGTCAAGAGAGTGGATGAGGTTAAAGCCGCACGCGATCCGCGCCTGGTTTACAAAAAACCGGTGTAAATGCCTGTTCTTGTCCCTCCCTATAGAAAAGGGAGGGTAGGTAGGATTTGTTCTCAGATTCCCCTGACAAAGGGGTTTTGGTGAGGTGTTTCCCGCAGTCATGCCATCCTTTCCCCAATTATTATCCTGACTCATAGAACGGTTTCAAACATATCAGTTGTCTTTTGTCCAAAGTCAAGGGTGACCCCGTGCCCAGTTGCTGCCATAGAAAAGGTGTACCAGTACATCTGCGTCATCCCCCTTACATAAGGGGGACAAAAGGGAGTTACATGCTTTATTCTCATATCAAGAAGTGCAGGGCCGGGTGTGAAATGCTTTTCATTTACAGAGCAAACTACCCAAGAGTGATTTCAACCGGAAAATGTCAAGATTAAAGACCTGACCCCGTGACACGCTGACCCCGTGACACGAATCATTGCCTCGGAAATTCCAGACAGTGTCTGGAATTTCTTTTGTTCAGGATAAGATAGGTAGAAGGCTCGCATCATAAATAAATTACTTTTTTAAAACCCTTTTTCAAAACGAACAGATAAATCATGAGCAAGGCGAACAAGCAGTTCCTCCCCATACAGTGCTCTTTTTTTACCCTTTTGCTCAAACTCTACAATCCTTTTTAATGTAATCCATAAAACCAATTTTATATTGACATAAACGATGTATATCAATATTATTCTGAAGTCTTAATCCTTTTATAAAATCAATGAATCAGATAAAAAAAGCAGATTCGT